>NZ_JBGLRL010000005.1:0-257160 GCF_041402505.1 Aeromonas sp. S2(2024) | reverse complement strand
CGAGTTTGAATTCAGCAGTAAATGAGCGACGTAATCTTGTCATTGAACACCTCAAGTCATGGTGGCGACTGTACCACCTAAAATGGTGTCCGGGATGATTAGACCACTACATATATAACCGATGTTGCTTCAGGTAATAGATGAACTTCTCCATCAATAAGGCCGCGTTGGCCTCTTTCATCTTCGGTAGCAGTTGGTAGTAGATGACCCCTTGCCGGAAGAACGAATAGGTCCGGGTCTTGCTGGTGTTCACCTTGATGGTCCTTTCCAAGCCTGCGCTGTCCCCGGCCTTGCCCAGCAGGGTTAACAGCACGATGGCGAGTGCGCTGAACAGAAACAGTCGGTCCCGGCGAGCCGGGTTGCCAATGCGCACCTCTCCCATCCCCATGCCGAATTTGTCGTCCTTGATATCCCGAAAGCTGCTCTCGATACCCCAGCGTTGACCATACAGTTGCAGCGCTTTGGTTGCGCTCAGGTCGACCCGATTGCTGGCCAAAAACCAGGGCTCCTTCATGTCACTCTTCTGACAGCAATAGACCCGCTCCACAGGCTGGCGCTGCTTCGTGAGTTCCACCTCTTTGAGCGTGCGGGTTCGCCCCGTCGGAGTCAGCCAGTCACGTGCAGGAACTTGCTGAGGTACCCTGATTTTCACAGACAGTCCCGATTGTTACGATGAGACAATCGGGGGTATCGAATGAAATCAAGAGAACACTATTCACCAGAGTTTCGAGCAGAGGCGGTTCGGCTGGTGCTGGAGCAAGGCCTCAGCCAGGCAGAAGCAGCCAGAAGACTCGGCATTGCCAAAGGCACATTGGCCAATTGGGTTGCTGCCGCTAAAGGAGGGCAAGAAAAATCGGCACCAGGAGGACGTTCTGTCGCTGAGCTGGAAGCAGAAGTGGCCCAGCTACGCAAAGCGCTCGCACAAGCCAACATGGAGCGCGACATCATAAAAAAGCCGCGTACTTTGCTCAGGAGTCACTGCCAAGTACGCGTGGATAGCCAACCAGCAGGACTTCTATCCCGTTTCCGTTATCTGTCGTGTGTTGGAGGTCTCTCGCGCGAGCTTCTATCACTGGCGTCAACGCCCACTGTCGCCGCGCCAACAAGAGGATGAGCGGCTCAAAGCCGCTATTCGGGCGGCCCACGGCAAGACGCGCCAGACCTATGGCGCAGTGCGATTACAGGCCGAACTGGCCGCTGAGGGATTTCACGCCGGGCGGGACCGGATTGGGCGGTTACGCCGCGAAATGGGGCTGTTTTGCAAACAGAAGCGCAAATTCAAGGCGACGACCCATTCCTCCCATTCCCTGCCAGTGGCGGAGAATGTCCTTGGCCAGGTTTTTTCGCCCACCAAGCCCAACGAAGTCTGGACGGGTGATATTACCTATATCTCTACCGACGAGGGCTGGCTCTATCTGGCAGGCCTCAAAGATGTGTTTACCTGTGAAATAGTGGGCTATGCGATGGGAGAGCGAATGACCTGCGGGTTGGTCAGTCAGGCCTTGTTCCGCGCCATGCAGCAGAAGAGGCCGCCAGCCGGGCTCATCCATCACACAGACCGGGGCAGCCAGTACTGTGCCAGGGCTTACCGGGCTCTCCAGGTACAATTTGGCATGCAGACCTCCATGTCACGCAAGGGGAACTGCTTCGACAATGCCCCGATAGAAAGCTTCTGGGGGTCTCTTAAAAATGAATTGGTTCACCACCATCGATTCAAGACGAGAGCGGAGGCCAAGGCAGCGATTCAGGAATACATCGAGATTTTTTATAACCGCCAACGTCGGCACTCACGACTTGGCCATGTCAGCCCGGCAGAGTTCACCAAGAGGTATTGGGGAACTGCTCAGGCTGCTTGATCCGGGACTGTCCGATCTTGTCAGGACACCTCATAACCGATGATCGCATCTTCCCCTACAACGGCAAGAGCGTCACCGCCGGTTTTCAGCGAGTCAGAACAGAGCTTGGTATTGAAGACTTACGCTGGCATGACCTACGCCGCGAAGGAGCCTGCCGTCTGTTTGAGGCTGGCTTCGTCGTCGATGAGGTCGCCCAAGTCACCGGCCACAGAAACATCAACATCCTCTGGCAGATCTACACCGACCTCTACCCCAACCGGGTACATGCCAAGTTTGAACGGCTACAACAGGCCAAGGTGGTAGAAAAGGCCAGATAAAGTGGGAAAAGTGGGAGCATCTGCTCCCATTCACAGGCCTTTGATATCACCGTACGAGAATGTACTACCAACCTAGCGCATCTTTCGCAGCCCTAGGCTGTGTTCCTAAAGTGGTTGAAAAACGGTCTCCCCACTTTATAGAGCCCTATCCCGCCAAAAACACAGCATTTATTCACTTCCAAACCACGTAAATGGGCCTCTTTAGAGGCCCAGTTCATGGCTTGAAATTGCTGCGCCTGAAATATGAACACTTTGAGAACATAGCCTAGGCAGACGCAGAGATTTCAAGCTCACTTCATCGTGATGACAGCACTAACCTGAATCGCTGATGGGAGCATAATCGGCATTATGCTACCCATCCCCATCCATATTTTTGTCCAACCGACGTCGGCTTCGAGATGATTTGACCACCACAGTAACTACGGGAAACTGCACAACTCTTAATCAGTTGAGTGGTGCTACATTTTATTGTCATCACTTTAAAAGCGCAGCTAAGGCTGCGTCAAAATCAAAACGATCCACCTGCTGCGCGACCCTGGCCAGGCGTTCGGCCAATTCGGGCTGCAGGGAGAGGGCTTGCAACTCTACCAGCTCCTCAAACGCCTCGCTGTCGCTCTCTGCCAGCAGTTGGCCAAGTCTAGCCAATCGTGGCTGCAGAGCACCATCGGGAAGGGCTACCGACGGTGCAAGCCCCTGCGATCCTGCATCCAATCCGGCTAGGGCGGTGAGCACGGGGGCTAGGCTTTGTTCCACCCTGATGAGCGCAGTTTGGATTTGCTCACCGCTCGCGCCAGATTGACAACACCGCTCCAGCTCGGCCGCCGTCTGAGCGACCCCGAAGGCACCGATGTTGCCGGCCGTCCCCTTAAGGCTGTGCGCTAGCCGGGTCGCCGCCGTGGCGTCGGGATCCGCGAGGGCGGCCGCGAACTGCGCGGCAAAGCCCTGGTTGGCGACACGGAACTTGCCAAGCAACCGCTGATAGAGCTCGGCCTTACCCTGGCAGGTGGCCAGGCCGGCAGCTTGATCGATGCCATCCAGCTCGGTAGGCAAGGAACCTGTAGGCGGCACAGCCTCGGGCGCAGCCACGCTGGCCACCACTGGTTGGCGGGGACGTGGCTTGATCCATTTGGCCAAGGTCGCAAACATACTGGCCACGTCGAGGGGTTTGGCGATGTGATCGTTCATACCACAGGCAAGCGCCCGCTCCCGATCACCGCTCATGGCGTTGGCGGTCATGGCGATCACCGGCAGCGTGGCAAAGCGCGACTGCTGGCGGATCAGACTGGTGGCAGTATAACCGTCCATCACCGGCATCTGGCAATCCATCAGCACGCCGTCGAAGTCGGCGTCCTGCGCCAGCAGATCGAGGGCCTGCTGACCATTCTCTGCCTGGCTGAGCTCGATACCCACCTCCTGCAGCAGCTCGCTGGCCAGCTCGCGGTTCAATTCGTTGTCCTCCACCAGTAGCAGGCGGGCACCGCGCAGGCTGGCCGTTGCGCTGGCGTTCAGTTCGCCGCGCTCGGTCGCCCGGCTGTCGACGTGCGAAACCTTGCCGAACACACTGCCCAGTGCCTCCAACAGGTTGGAGGGGGTCACCGGCTTGGTCAGCACCACGGGCAACTCCACCCCCTGCGACTCGGCTTGCTCCCGTACCTCCTCGCGGCCAAAGGCGGTGACCATGATCACCGACGGCGTCTTTGCCAAGCTGGCCGTGTTCATCTGCCGCACCGTCTCCACCCCATCCATGCCCGGCATGCGCCAATCCATCAGCACCAGATCATAGGGCAGCGATTTGCGCTCGGCCGCCACCAGCATCGCCAGGGCGGCATGGCCACTGTCGGCCACGTCCACCTCTATGCCAAAGCTGCTGGCCATGCCGTAGAGGATCTCGCGGGCGCTGGCGTTGTCGTCCACCACCAGGGCCCGCACACCGAACAGCTCGTCCTGGGTGAACATGCGTCGTGGCAACTCGCCATCCTGGCGTCCCAGCATGACGCAGAAATGGAAGCAGGAGCCCTTGCCCTGCTCGCTTTCGACCCAGATGCGCCCCCCCATCAGCTCGACCAGGCGCTTGGATATGGCCAAACCCAGACCGGTACCGCCGTACTTGCGGGTGGTCGAGCTGTCGGCCTGGCTGAACGACTGGAACATTCTCGTGCACTGCTCGGCGCTCATACCGATGCCCGTATCCCGCACCCAGAAATGCAGTTCAAGGCGCTCGCCATCGTCGCCGAGCTGCTCGGCCCCCACCACTATCTCGCCCCGTTCGGTGAATTTGGCCGCGTTGTTGCCAAGGTTGATCAGGATTTGCCCCAGCCGCAGCGGGTCGCCGACCAGCGCCGTCGGCAGATCGTGCGCCGTGTCGAACAGCAGCTCCAGCCCCTTCTCCTCGGCCCTCAGGCCAATCATGTTGGCGAAATTGTCCAGCACGTCCTCCAGACGGAAGGGGATAAGCTCCAGCTCCATCTTGCCCGCCTCGATCTTCGAGAAATCGAGGATGTCGTTGATGATCCCGAGCAGATTCTCCGCCGAGCGGTGCACCTTCTCGATATAGTTGCGCTGACGGCGATCCAGCTGGGTGCGCAGGGCGAGATGGCTCATGCCGATGATGGCATTCATGGGGGTACGGATCTCGTGGCTCATGTTGGCGAGGAAGGCGCTCTTGGCCTGGGTAGCCTCTTCCGCTACTGCCCGCGCCTCGGTCAGCGCCGTGACATCGATGTTGACCCCGGTTGCGCGCAGCGGAGTACCGTCTGGCGTGCGTGTGAAGCGGCATAGCGACTTGAAGGTTCGCACTGCCCCGTCACTTTGACGCACGATGCGAAAGTCGAACTCAATCCGATCGCCCCCCCCCTCGATCGCGCGCTCGAAGAGCTGGCTGGCTGACTCGACATCGTCGGGATGCAGCAACCTCTTCCAGTGCTCCAGGGTGCCGCCGAAGCCCCTGGGCTCGAGCCCGAACATCTGCTCCAGTTGCGGCGTCCAGTAGTTGCGGCCGGTCACGAGATCGATGTCGAACAGGCCGATGCCGCCCGCTTCCTGCGCCAGGGTCAGGCGTTCGCTGGCCGTGCGCAGGGCCTGCTCAGCTACCCTGCGCTCGGTGATGTCGCGGATGGCGCTGGATACCAGCACCCCGTCCTCGGTCTCGATGGGGCTCAAGCTGATCTCTACTGGAAACTCTCGGCCGTCCCTGTGCAATCCGAACAACTCCTGTCCCTGCCCCATGGCCCTCGCTTGAGGCTTGCCGAAGAACTGGCCACGCTGTGCCGGGTGATGGGTGCGGTAGCGCTCCGGCACCAGAATCTCGATCTTGCGCCCCAGCAGATCCTCGCGACGCCAACCGAACAGCTCGATTGCCCGCCGATTGACCAGCACTATGTCGCCCTCATGATTGACTATCACCATGGCATCGGGTGCGGACTCGAGAAGATCCTTAAACTTGCGCTCGGCCGCCCGACGCCGGGTAATATCTCGATACACCACCACAGAGCCGATCAGGGTGTCGTCCTTTTTCACCGGGGTGGTCGAATACTCCACAGCCATGGGAGTGCCATCCTTGCGCCAGAGTACCTCACTGTCCACCGAGCGAGGCTGGCCGTCACGCCCGGTCAGGTACATGGCACACTCCTCAAGGGGAAACTCGCTCCCATCGGCATGATGGTGATGCACCAGCGCATGCATCTGCCGACCGACCAACTCATCCATGCGGAAGCCAAGCATGGCCGGCGCCGCAGGGTTGGCGAAGGTCATCACCCCCTCGGTATCCAACCCGACGATGCCATCGTTGACCGATTCCAGGATCAGCCTGGTGCGCTCCTCCAGCACGCTGCGCTCGTGCAACTCGCGCAATGTCGCCTGCTTGCTCATCAGCAAGGCAAGGCTGAAGGCGATCACCGGCACCGCATCGGCCAGTACCTCGTCTTGATAGCGGGGGACATTCAGATATCCCAGCTCCAGCACAGCGATCACCCCATCCGTACCATGGATGGGGACGATGGACAGCGTGCGGGGTACGGCTGAAAGAATTCCCGACTGGATCCTCAGCGCCTCGTCCGGCAAGTTCTGGCACTGTATGACCCTGCCCGTCGCCACGGCCTCGCCAGCCAGCCCCTCACTCACCTTGAACGGCCTGCAACTCGACGGTTCGATGCCAAATCCGGCCAGGCAGCGAAAATCGCCTTCGGCCTCATCGTGGACGAAGAAGGCCCCCACATCCGCCCCCAGCCAAGGGATCAGATATTGCAGCACCCGCTGGCCGAACTGGGCCAGATCATCGCTGTTTTGCAGTTGCTGCGACAACTCGCCAGCCCGCGCCTTACCCCCCAGCACGGTTTCCTGTCTGCTCGCCTCCTCACGGATCCGGCGCAACGCCAGATTGAAGCCGCGGATCAGGCCGGCGAGCTCCTGATGCTGACCCTCCGGCAACTCGGTGATGCTGCTGGCGGTCTCACCGCTCTGTCCACTGAGCAGCATAAGAGCCTCACGCAATTCGGCCAGCGGCCGGAAGACGATGCGCAGGCTGGTGAGCAGCAGGATAATCAGCACCAGATCTACGGCCAGGATCTGCAGGATCAGCTGGTAGAAGTTGCTGCGGATGGTTGCGTCGAGTTTGTCGCGGGAGAACTGTATGCGCAGGAGGCCGATACGCTCATCCGGCTTATTGGTGAGGACGATACCCTTCTCCAGAGTGATCGCCTGCTCCGGCAAGCCGCCCTTGAGCGCCACGATAGCTCCAGTGGTATCACGGCTGAAGGCGGCGACCGTCACGTCATTCACATCCCTTATTTCAAGTGCGGCAATCTCGGGTATAGCCAGTTGTGCACGCAGGACGTTGGCGATCGCATCCTTGTTAAGCTCCCACAGTGGGGTTGCCGCGCTCTGAGCGATACGTTTCAACGCTCCTACCTGCAGATCGCCGAAGCGCTCGTTCAGTTCGCCGACAAGGCGCGAGTGGCCATAGAAGCCTAAAACGGCCAGGGTCAGGGTAACGGCCACCATGAGCAGGACCGACAAACGGACACGCAGTGAATGAAACACACAGCCTCCTTGCTAGGGCTCAACGGAGAAATATCGCTCGGTGTACTTGCGGTAAATGGCCTCATAGCGCCCATCCTTGCGCATGAGCGCTATAGCCTTGTCAAAACTGTCGCGTACCGCCGGGTCAGTAAAGGCGGCCTTGAAGCGCGTCGGCGGGAAGATATCGTAGCTGATAACCTCCTGCCCGGGCTCAACTTGGCGTTCGGCTATCAGTTTCTGGTGGTAATAACGGAAGATGCTCTCATCCATGACTGCGACATCGATCCGGCCGAGCAACAGCATGTGAACCTGGCTCTGTTGCTGGGCCAGCTCCTTGTAGCGGGGGTTGCCGGCAACGGCCCGAGAAAACTCCTCCCCCAGATAGCGATCGGCATACTGGAAGGCGATCACAGACTTGCCGCCCAGATCGGCAACGCGATGAATGACCTGCTGGCTGGACTTCAGGACAAAGGCCCGGTTGTGGTATTGCATGAAGTAATCGGAATATTTAGCTTTCAGGCCCGAGCTCTCCTGAATGATGGTCGTGCCGTCGACCTGCCGGTCGGCAAACATCCTGAAACCGCGTTCGATGGGCACATAGATCGGCTTGACCTGATACCCGCCCTCCGCCAGCGCAGTGCGAACTATGTCCATCAGGATGCCACTGCCATCTTCGAATACATAGGGGGGCGTGTACTGGCTGAAGACGATCTTCAGCTCGGTCGCGAACGCCTGGCTGCCGAGACAGATAAACAGAAACAGGGCCCTGAACAGCCGCATCAACATGGTGTCTTCCCCTTAATGTCCTGCTCATGGTCGCTAAAGCGCTCGGCGATGGCCTTGAATTGCTCGGCAGCCGACAGGAAGGCGGCACAGACGTCCGGATCGAAGTGCCAGCCTCCACCCTGACGGATGATATCCACCGCCTCCTCGTGCGGCATGCCCGGCTTGTAGACCCGACGGCTGATCAGCGCATCATAGACATCGGCCACCGCCATCAACCTGGCGCTGATGGGAATGGCATCCCCGGCCAACCCCTGCGGGTAACCGCTGCCGTCCCACTTCTCCTGATGGCAGTAAGCGATCTCCTTGGCCAGGCGCAGGAAATCCACCGAGACTCCCAACTGATCCTCGGCATGCTGGATGGCATCCCGCCCGAGCGTGGTGTGGGTCATCATGATCTCAAACTCTTCCACCGTTAAGCGACCGGGTTTCAGAAGAATACTATCAGGGATACCGACCTTGCCGATGTCGTGCAGGGGAGCCGACTTGAACAGCAGCCTGATGGTGTCGTCATCAAGGAAATAGCTGAAACGGGGGTGATCCCGCAACAGTTCGGCGAGCAGCTTGACGTAGTGCTGGGTGCGGCGGATATGGTTGCCGGTCTCGTTGTCACGTGTCTCCGCCAGGGAAGCCATGGCCTGGATGGTCACCTCCTGGATTGCCATCACCTCGCGGGTGCGACGCTGGACCTCCTGCTCGAGAAAATCATTCTTATCCCGCAAAAAATCGGCGGCCGCCTTGACCTTCAACTGGTTCTCGACCCTAGCTAATACTCGAGGTGGACTGATGGGCTTGGTAATGTAATCGACGGCCCCCAGTGCCAGCCCCTGGATCTCGCTCTCAACCGCCGCCATGGCAGTTAGGAAAATGATGGGAATATGGCGGGTGCGGACATCTTGCTGCAACCGCTCCGCCACCTGTAATCCGGACAGACCCGGCATCATGATATCCAGCAGAATGAGATCCGGCAGGGGATCTCCCTCCAAGATACGCAGCGCCTTCTCACCGTTATTGGCGAGCTTGACCCTGTACTTGTCCTTGAGCAACTCTGCCATCAGCATCAGATTGTCAGGGGTATCGTCCACTACCAGTATGGTGGCGGGTTGATGGAAATTATATGAGTCTCTCATGATAGGCGTCATTCATGTTTAATTGAGAGGTATAGGTAACATGTTTAAAAACAACACAATTTACAAAAAACGTAACGCTTAGTATGAGCTAACGATAGTACATGTAGTGATGTGATGGACGCCCCTACCCAGCGCAGTCAGCTTTATACTTAGATTGGCTGCGTTCAACCTTGTAGAGCATCATATGAATATCGCCAAGGTGGTTACAAGCAGGTCCCACATCTTTTATGGAATGAGCTGTCCAAGGTCTCTGCACCAAGTAGTTGTGAAATTTTTCAATTTCTTTATAAAGGGTACTTATTCGCACCCTCCCTTATACGGGGTCAGCATGCCGATGATTGCGTCAGCCACTGCGCTGGCCGTCTTGTTGGAGACATATCGCACCAGATAGAGTCCCATCACGCCGTCATTCCAACCGCTTGTAAATCCGCGTATCGCTGGTCGATTTCCGAAACCAGTAAAAATCAGGCAGCCCTGCGAACACCCTGCGCCAGTCGAATACTTCGGCCGATAATCGATCCGCCATCTTGACGATGGTCTCCGGCATGTACTGGATAAGCGGCTTGCCAATCGATGCGGACAAGCAGGCCGACAGGGCTTCAAATGCGCGGGGATCTTGGCTCATCAGGCTTTGCAGATAAGGCTCCAATTTCATGAAGTTTAATGCTTCATGTTGTGAGCAGATCCCCTCCCCGGCTTCCACGTTGTAGTAGAGGTAGAGTTTACCCACATCGTGCAACAATCCCCCTAGGAAGGCGACGTCGGCGGTTCGTCCATCAAGCCGATATTGACGACACAACATCCTGGCAGTCATCGCCACTTCTACACTGTGCTCCAGCAAGCCACCCACATGGTCATGATGATGGTGATGGCTCGCCCTGCCTCGATAAAACCCGGTGATAAAATTCCGGTCACGTAAGATCCCGAGGAAAAAGAGCCGTAACCCGCCGGGCGGTAACATGGCATAGAAGCGCCACAGTGCCTGGATCATCTGGCCATGCGACTCATTAAAGGCCAATTCAAGGTGAAACTCCCACAGCTGGCGACCCTCTTCCCCTACCATTTCTTCCAGCCCGCGACAGCTGTGCAATGTGACAGACTGATGCTCCATCCCCAGCATCGCCAGTACCAACTGCCCCGACGGCGCAATAGTTGCCATGCACTTTTCTGAGACAGAGACCCGATAAACGGCCTTTGGCGATAACAATTCCCAGCACTCATATTCGCCATCGCTATCCGTCAGTCTGGTTGCCCACATCAGTTCGCCGCATTCCGCATATTCAGTGACGTGTACCATGACCCGCCTCCCCATCGTGTGAATCCCACCCTTCCGCCAGCGCCTTCGAGGCAAGCCGCTGCTGCTCGAATACCGCCAACATCTGCTCAAAGGCATGCCCATCCCGACCCGACAGATCAGGCACGTAACGGGAATAGACCCGGAATAACATCTGAGTGCTGTTATGGCCCAGTTGCTTTGCTATCCACTCAGGGCTCTCACCAGCCGCGAGCCAGAGCGTGGCGGCGGTATGCCTTGTCTGATAGGGCTTGCGCTTCTCCAGCTTCAACAACGACAGCAATGGGTACCATACCCGATTGGCCACATTGCGATCCTCTAACGGGTTGCCGTGCTTCGTGCAGAAAACAAACCCATCTGGTGAGACCTTGCCATCGTAGCGGTCGCGTTGAGTGAGAAATGCCTGATAAACCTGCTCACTCATCTGCACCGCGCGATAGGAGCCATCGGTTTTCGTCGGGATCAGTTCATTGCGGACCCATGCCTGATACACCAGGATCTGCCGGCGCTCGAAATCGATGTGGCGCCAGGTTAAACCATGGATCTCGCTCGAACGTAGCCCGGTAAAAAACCGGATGGTGTAATAAGAGCGAAAGTCAGCCCTCACCACAGCCAGCAGTCGACCAATCTCTTCAAGACTGAAGGGCATGATGTTGCTACGGGGGATCTTGAGTGTCCGGATATTGCGCCAGGGCGAGTCAAAGCCAAACCGATCTGCCGCATCTGCCAACATCATGCGAAGCGGCGTCATGATGTGGTTGACCCGTGAGGCTGAGATCGGCTTGCCACCTCTCCCGGGCAAACGAGCGATCATTGTCCTAAATGCCAAGATCGCAGACTTATCGATCACGCTCAGCGGCTGATTGCCAAAGTGCGGCAGTAGATGACAATCAAGAATGTCGCGGATGGTCTCCTGCTGGGAGGTTCGCCACTCGGCCGATTTTTCCTGGTACCACTGCTCAGCAAAGTCAGACAACAGAGGGCACCCAGCCCGCAACACGGCTTCCCGCTCGGCCAGTTTGGTGAAGTAGGCACAACGCGGGCTGTTTGGGAAGGTTTTGCAAAAATCAAACTGCCCGAGGGTGATTTGTGCCTCCAACCGTTCACAATACTGCTTCAGTTTGTGGCGATTTTGGCTTGTATCGGGTAACCCAGTGCGCTCACGACAGCGCTTCCCCTTGAAGCAAAAATCGAGGTAAAGCAATTGGTTAAGGCCATATACTGTTGCCATAAGAATCCACCTTTCCTAGCCCTGAAACGACTCGAACATTGCGCTGTGCTTGAGCATTTCCTCTTCGATAGGCTCCCAGAGAAACAACAACTTACGACCGCCAAACGGGCGAATATAGTGCAGCCCTTCGAGCAGGACGGAGTCCTTCAGCTGATTGCGGATAGTACGTGGATCGAACTTGATGCGAGCAGAGAGCTCTTCTGTTGTCAGGTAGGTGTATGCCATAATCATATCCTCTCTTTTTTCTCTTCAAAAAAAACAAATGCACCACAGGAGGGATTTTAGCACCATAAATCGTCAGCGCAACGATTTTTGCTACCCTGCAGGTCTTTTTTCTATGGAGGAGTGATGATTAAGTGCCATCTATCCCGAATTTTGGGTGAACGGAAACTCAAAGTTGCCGAAGTTGCCAGAGATACGGGTATCAATCGAAATACTTTGCATCGTCTCTACAATGAGACGGCAACGCGAGTGGAGTTAGAAGTAATAGAACAGCTATGTCACTATTTAAGAATTGAGATTGGTGATTTGTTTGAAGTGGTGGGTCACCCCCCCGAGAATCTCGGTGGAATGTAACAAAAGACTCTTACGAGACAACCCAAAGGTCTGGTTTAACGAGGTCGGGGGAACGGTGGCGTGGTAGTCAATCTGACCATCCCAGCCTTCCTCACCTCATAAATATGCACTTTCCCATCGATACTCCGGATAAATTTTCATCCCCCTTGAGATGAGGTAAAAAATGAGCCGAAGTCGACGAAAAACCCCCATGTTTGGCTACACAACAGCAACGTCTGAAGCTGAAGACAAGCGGATTTGGCACAAACGCTGGCGCGCTCAGTTACGTGGCCAGCTATCACGCGACGCAACGACGGATGACTTTTTGCCAATACTCCAACGTGCCGTTTCGAGCCCCTGGAACATGGATAAGGATGGGAAAAGCTGGTTCAGTCCTCGTCAGCAGTGCCTGCAAGCAGAGCAATTCCTGCCCCTTCAGGTCCTAACAACATCAGATGCGCAGCGAGCAGTGGTCAGGCAGCTGGCAAAATGGCGAAGCAAATAGATTTTCATTATATTTCAGCATGTTGTATGTTCAATCTGTAAGCTCACGCGCGGCTTGACGTGCAAAGTCGGCTTTCTTCTTGTTGCTTAGCGATGCCAGGTCTTGGATGCTCATTACCTTCAGCGCCACGACATAGGCGACTGTTCGCAGCAACGGTGTGCTGTAGCGCGTCACCGGTTTTACCGTGTCAGCGTTTTGCTGCCGCTCAGTAAAACGCTGACAGATCCCCGCCTCGTCAGGATGGATTATTCGCAGTAGTGCCCGGTTAGCCCCGCTTTTCTCAATAAATTCACTCTTCACTTGATATCTTGAGATGACCTCCCGCCATGGGGTCTTTTCAGTCCGTTTGGCGCCACATCGTACCTCGATCGAAATCCGTGTTGCTGGCAGCAGTAACACCGTCACACTCAGGAAGGCTTGCAACATCTGTGGATCCGTGAAGGGGATCCCAGTGTTGCGAGTATTGCTTCGGACTAGCAGATAGCCAATCCATTCGATGAAAGCTTTTCGTTGCAGGCGATACACCTTGCGAGCCCGTTTAACCACGACAGGGAGTTCGGCTTGCTCCTTATGACTGCGCAATGCTCCTGGAAGCAAAGTCAGATGATGTGACGTTGAGTAGAGCAGTCGCTGTGCTCCTCGCTGAGTCTTAAATGCTTTAAGCAAATGAATTTTTTCGACTAACTCATCGACCACAGCGGGTGTCAGTTGATAACGATTGAGTTGATCGGTGATATCTTCATGCCGAGCGATCCGTGCGATCAGCTCCAGAGTGGCATCAAAATCCAGCTTGTGTTTAACCAAGGGAGGGTAAGGTGCACACTCCTCCAGGACCCAGGAGACCCGTTGAAGATGAGGCGAAAGCGACTGGATCAGGGCCTCCTGGCAGCGCTGCCATGTCAATGGCCCCTCCAACCAGTCGTTCTGTGTGAGCTTTGCACGAGACAGCCCGGTGAAGTAGTTTCGCAGTGACAAAGACCAGTCGTACTTGGCCTGCAATAGGCACGCTGCATTGACCCAGTGGGTAAAGTGTAAATATGAGTGCAACGTCGTCTCCGGGCTCTGATGTCCGGCAAACTGGGCCAGCGCCCAATAATCCCCCTGAGTGGGTGAATGTGTGATGGTCTGGTAGATAGCCGCACACTGTGCGGCCGACCAAGGCAGGAAATGTTTCCACCCTGGCAAACTGTGCAGTGCCAGAGCTTCGTGATGTAACACCAGTTGCAGGCGGCTCAATGCCGTATGCCGTAGATGATGGAAGGTATAGTGTTTCCCCCCAACCTGCTGGAGGATGGTCGTTAATGGTCCCCTGATCTCTTCATCCGACATCGGCGTCAACCAACCGCTCTGTGAGGGAAACGCCAGCACGTTCGCATTTTTCGCCATTCGCGTCCATAACCCAGACAAGTACGCATCCAATCGAGAGCGCTCTTCCGGGGTCAGCAAGACCCCCAGGGGGATCTTGCGGGTGGCACTGTCACTCTTGCCATCATCAAGCCGGGTATCACGGATATATAGCCAGCACTCTGGACTGCGTTCGATATCTTTCAACCTGAGCTTTTGGATCTCGCTCAAGCGCAGTCCAGCACGATAAGCCACGATGTATAACACGCTCAGACACTCTCGGTAACTCGATGAGGTGTGCGTCATCCGCTCCATTCCACGCAGCAACTGTCGAAAGAGAGGCTCACTGAGATAGGTAGCTCGCACATGGGGCCGCTGGCGCTCGCGCGGGACCAGTTCTTCCGGCAATGGGGCCAATTGGTAGCTTGCCACCGCGTAGCTGTGCAGGCTGGTCAAGCGCGCAGCCATGTAGCTGACAGCATTTTTTTGGCTAACGGGCGCCTCGGAAGTGGAACTTTCCGGCTCTGGGGAGGGGGCGCTTTCCAGATCCGTATGTTCAACCGCATCAGAGAGCGCTGGGTCGACGACCAGATTTGAAGTTCCCCCATACTCTTCCAGCAATGCTCGATAACAGCTCAGAAAACGATCGCCATCCCATAAGCCGAGATCATGGTCAAAGCACCGATCGAGCCATTGCTGACCACCGCGACTAAGATAACTGCGCAGCGTCGAAGGCTTGTTTTTGTTCTTTGCGATGCATTGATGTAGCCACCCGACCAGGATCTGCTCTGACTTGCTGAGGGTCTGATCATTGCGCAACCGGTTCAGTCCTGCGAGGCAGCTTGCCTTCGTCTGCTTGCGAGTCGCGCTCTCCTTTTCCGCCAACACCGTTCGCAACCGAGCCAGTAAGGATGAATAAGGGTGGTCTTCGCCATGGTAGCGCCGACGCTTGGAACTGCCTGCCGTCAGGTTATCGATTAATCCGGTACTCGCCTCCTGCGCCAAAAACACCGCTTGGAGACCATCCCCAACCGTCGGATGATGCAGTGAAAGCCAGAGTTCATGAGGCAGCGGCACACTGTGTAACGCCCCAGATGCCACATGAGTCAGGATCTGTGGCCAGCGGACCCCGGCTTGCCCACCGGTTACCAGACTCGCTCCTTGGCAAAACTCTTTGATCCCGCGCAGGGGTGCAGTCAGATTTCTCTGGGCCCATAAGCTGAATGTGTCGAGTTCGACGGCAAGCTCAAACGTTTTGCCGCGCCGACGATACCAGCGCTGTACCAACCCCAGAGTCGGCAGGCTTAGGAAAATCTGGAGCTCGGTAACCCCCTTCCCTGCGCTATCGTGCACATTGGTGGCCAACGCCTTGCTCTCTATCGTCAAAGGCAACCAAACAACTGAGCCATTCGTGCATAATCTTCGCCGCTCAGCGATGGCCAGCATCAGTGCGTGCAAAATCGCCGTCTGGTGTACACCGCAGTAAAACACCGCGCTATGAAAAATGTCGGCCAGTAAATCTTCAGCTTCGATCAGGCTAGTGCCGCCGGCCTCGATCTGTCTATGCCAGTTCAGCAGCGCTTGACTACAGCGCTGCGCTTTGTCAAACCACTTTTCAGTGTAAGGTAGCGGGCGCCGAAGCACCGTCAGGGGGATTGTCGGCAACGGCAACTGCCAATACCCGCTGGTATTGCCCTGCTGCAGGCAAAGCAGGATGGCTCGCAGCCCAGCCTTGAATTCAGACTGTCGCCTATACTTGCCCGTCAACGTGCTCATCGCCAATGGCCACAGATACTCAAACCCTCGGTCATCGGCTGGCTCCTTGAACAAGCCGGGTAGATGTTTCAGCAGCGCATCCAGTGCTCGACGCTCTATCAGCTGCTGGGCACGTTTGAGACGATCCTGACGCAAAGCCCGACCAGACCGAAGAAAGTTAGCTGTACGCTCATCTTCCTGTCGAAGCCGTTCACGCCAATCGATCAGTGGATTGCCCATTCGCCCATCACCTTCAACCCGAGCGTCTGATGCCATCTGTCCAGCACGTCCGTCAGGGTAAATAGATCGCTCAACGCCGCACTACTGTACTGGTTTGTGAACTCTGTCCCCATCTCCTCATGACCAAGCAGCGCATCGATAAACTCGGTGGCCACGCCTTGCTCCAGCAGGTGGCTGCGCACCGAATGGCGATGCCAGTTTGGCGCCAGGGGCAACAGATTTTCGAACTGCCTCATCATCGAATTTGGGGTGACGATTTCTGTGCCTTCCAGGCTGCCATCCTTGGCCTCGACCGCCCAGAACAGGAGCGCTCCAGCTCCACTCAATGCTTGCTCCGCCGCCGAAACTAACGGCGCCAGCAACGGCTCACGCTGACATGCCAAATATGTCAAATAGCGCTCCCAGGCTTGCAGTTGCTGCACTGCCAACGCTGGCAATGGCACCAACCTGGCCGAGCTCACAGATCGTCCCTCTTTGTCTGTCAGCCGGATAAAGCGACTGATGAGGCAGTAATCGCCACGCCTGCCGTACATCTCCGTCACGGGCCTGGCGGCAGTAGAAAGATGGAGGATCAACAAACTGTGGCGCACGAGGAGGTTATGATATTGCGTCAGCGTTGGACGCTGCTGCCGTGGCCCACTGAGTCGTGCACAGAGGTACTGCTGATACGTGCCTAGGAGTCGAGCAAGCTCGTCAACGCTAGGATAGAGGCGTGATCCGACAGCACCTTGTTCTAATTCCGGTGCCAGCACCACCGCGGTCATCCCCATGGAGGCCAGATAACTGCGCCAAATCTGCAACGCTTCTCTACGTGGCAAGTGACTGTAGGCCATTGGGGAACATTGCTGAGCCGTCTTGCCACGTAGGATACCGGCAATGGCGCTATCGGTCCCCTCTCTTTGCAACCAAGCACGCTGGTAGTTTTGCAGCTGTCTCATGGTCAACGCCGTGCCAGCCCGCGCATTTGCTCGCACTAAACAGTCCGCCAGCACGCTACTACTCAATGCCCTCCAACCATGTCCCACCAATAAATGAGTGGCCCATTTTGGCAAAGGCAGTTGCAAGAATAAGTCGCTCTTTGGCAAAAAAGAGTGCAATTTCTTATGCGCTCGACTGTGGGCAACCTCTACATAGCGTTGTAGATACGCCCCATGAGGAAGCCGCCAAATACCGCTGGCATTCTTTGAGGGTCCGCTGTCATCGGTAAATCGAGAGCCAGGAGCAGGCAATTTAATCTCAGTACTCGGCCAGACCGGCAGCTTGTGCAAGTCCTCGCTACTCATGCCCATCACCAGTTGCAGCAGGATCGACAGCGCCGGCAACGCCGTTTCATCGACCGCCTGAGGCATCAAGGCATCGACGAGGCGTGTGATCTGTGACGCTGTGGCAATCCAAAGGTTGGCCGGCAACTGCAGATGACGCATCGACATGGAGAGCGCTACCGAGGCGCTTTGCAAAACCCTCGCCTGAATATCCATCAACCCCTGTGGCTGAGAGGACACCAGCAGCGTCTGCTGCTCAGGGAGGGTTCCTCGCTCCTCTTCTCCCTCCCACTCAGTCAGTTTGACTCTGCCGCGCTGCAGCAGAACCTCCCGTAGCAACAGGATTTGGGTCTGCTCGTCAAGCTGCTCCTGATAACGCGCCTCCAGTTGGAACCGCTGGCGTTCGCCGGTTGACCGGGTACCCGTTTTGATATCTTTGGCTCGCGCCTTGTAGAGTCGGCTCAGTAGGGCCTCTAAGGCCCCTGTATTGACGCTCACCTGCTTGTTATTGGCATATTGCTCTCTCTGGATCTTGATGGCTTGCAATAGCGTCAATATCGGCTGCGTAAAATCGACCTCAGACAGGGCCTTGATCATCACCTCGCGCTGATTGTTCGCCATCAGCCTGACGTTGCGCAGCGCCTCTTCGACCGTTTGGTCCCGCTCGGCAATACCCTGAGAAAAATTGATATGTGATAACGCCAAGACGGCCAGGATCGTCACGGACTTGAGCTGAGCAAATAGCTCACCGTTGAGGCTATGGCCGCTACGCAATTCCGCCAAGATGGCGTCAACGAGATAGAATTGGCTGAGTCTCCGATCTTTACTCAATCGCTCACGCATTTGCATGGCAGAGAGTGGCGATGGGGGCTGCATCTCTTTGGATGAGACGGAGTCGATCCACTGCAACTCAGCGGCCAACAACGCGGTCAGTGTTGGGTCCAATCCCAGGATCCCCTGACAGCAGGCTTTCAACGATTCAAGGATTTGCCGGTGCCACTCGGCCAACGCCTCCGGAAACACCAGCTGTCGGGTAAGGGAACGGGCGGGTTCAGCGTCAAGACCCTCCACTTCCTGCTCCTGCGAAAGGTCATCACTCATCGGCCAACCTCTGTAAGAAGAAGTTAGGTTCGGGCACCGATACCGTCCCGTTCTTTTTGTCTTTTTGCCGGGGCTTGCTCAGTGCCTCCTGAGCATGCGCCAACTGTTCCCGGGACAACCCGCACACCCTGGCCCAATAGTCTTGAGACAACCGCTTCTTCTGAAACCAGTTAAAACGCTGCTCGTCTGTCAGAACGCGATTGAAAATTCGTCGGCTGCATTCGATGAGACGGGGCTCCCCTAATAGCGTCATCAACCTCAGCCACTCCCCGGCCAGCTGCTGCTCGACCTCACCATCACTCAGCCCGCAGGGGATCAGTCGTTGCCCAGGCGGCGGTTTGATTGGCGACGGCCAAGACAATACTGGCAACAATGGCCCTACGATCATAAGCGCACTGCCCACATCATCGCCTGACGACAAGGGACGATAGAGAATAATGGCTGACTCCCAGAGCGTATGGAATTGATCGGCAATCGGCAGCCCAGTCTTGAAGCCCAACTCCAACCACGCCTCACGAAACGCGACTAACGCCGGATGGATCTGATAGTTCCCTGACTCCTTCGTCCTCATGTAAACCCCGTGTATCACCCGTTACTAACACATTACATAAAAATGTACTTTGTTTTCAAACAGTTCCTTAGCGATAAACCGGTTCAGCCACACACCAAACCTCTGAACCTGCGCATGGCAGGCCTACCGCAGGCAGGTACTGTGAATGAAGTAAGGAATGGAGATGCAATTCACCAAGTGGGTAATCGTCGAGGGAACGGGATCATTTAGCCGATATGCAAGGAGGGATGTGACTGACTCGGGTGACGTCAATTGAACAATGCTTGGCTTTCTCCTGCACATGCTGGGCACCGCCGTCGAGCGGTAACGCCTTCAGCGAGATAGGTCGCCATCAAACGACGACGCCATGCTCAATCTGACCGATGAGATCGATAACTGCCTGAGCTCCGACAGCGGTCGTCAGGAAAGTAGCAGGAGGGTTTCCTCCCAGCGCCCGGGCAGGTTTGTTCAACCACTCAAGCGCCTTCCCCCTGTCCCCCTCGAACAGCGACTCCGCTGCCTCCATCACGCTAACGAATGAATAGATACGGGCACTCTGAGCGTGGGACAGCAGGGCCGCCGCAGTGCGCTTGCGTGTCACCGTCGAGCGGTCAATGCCGACCAGCTGACAGACTATCTTGACGTCGCAGCCCAGCAACGCAGCCAGTTCATTGACAATGGAGGGAGCCATTCCAGCCACAATGAGATGATGCGCCCCCACAAGATCCTTGGGCAAGGCCAGCGAGACCATCAGCCCCTTCGGTTGGTGGATCTGGCGAACAGAACGATAAGCAGCGTAGGACATGGCGAAGCGGCTCCTTGTGTCATTGCGCCTTTAAACTAGCCCATCTAAACCATACCATCAACGATGAAGGACTCTTTCAACCCCCAAATGTTAACATATGAAGCCACCGCAAAACTGCGCCAAACTTGCCACTAAAACTGGCGCAGTTTAGTTAACTGCGCCAAAATGGCGCCATATGTATGAAAAACGCGCCAACAAACACGATGCCAGTGGCCACAGACCTACTAGAGACTATCAGGGGATCTGAAAGCAGATTGACGCTGGCTGAACTGCTGGGCCACCAGCCGAACATTGCTAGACGAACCGCACAGCGCCTGATAGCTAAGCTGATTGAAAGCGGCCATATCACAGCCCAAGGCGAAGGACGGGCTCGCCGCTATCATGCTGACTCCGAGAGCCATACCGAGCCCCGGATAGCCAAGGTGGACAGTTTCCCCGCATTCATCCCACTCTCTGCTGACAGCCTGGATATCCTTGCCTATACCGACCAGCCCCTCCCGGCCCGCAAGCCCGTGGGCTATCAGCATGATTTCTTGCAGACATATCATCCCAACGAAACCTGTTACCTGTCCGAATAACTGCGCCGTCAGTTACACAACATGGGCAAGACCACAGACATCGATCAGCCTGCCGGCACATACAGTCGAGCGATCCTGAACCGCTTGTTGATCGACTTATCATGGGCGTCGAGTCGCCTGGAAGGTAATACCTACAGCAGGCTAGACACCCGCTAACTTATCGAGCGCGGCAAGGCTGCGCCGGGTAAGAGAACCATCGAAACGCAGATGATCCTGAACCATAAAACCGCGATCGAGTTACTGGTCGAAAACATCGACTGTGCCGAGTTTAACCGCTACACCCTATTGAACTTACACAGCGCCTTGGCGGAAAACTTGCTACCCAACCCTGCCGATGAGGGGCGCATTCGCCAACATGCTGTCGACATCGGCAAAAGTATCTATCGCCCATTATCCACGGCACAACAAATCGAAGAGGTGCTGGACGAGGTTCTGAGCAAAGCCAATCAGATCCACGATCCGTTTTAACAATCGTTTTTCATGATGGTGCACTTGCCCTACCTACAACCTTTTGCCGACATCAATAAAAGCACTTCCCGCCTGGCAACGAATCTCCCCCTGTTTCGTGGCAACCTCTGCCCGCTCACCTTCCTCGATGTACCAGAACAGGCCTACAGCCACGCCACCCTCGGTGTATACGAAATGACCCGCATCGAACTGCTACGCGACCTGTACGTGTGGGCTTATGAACGTTCAACCCAAGAATATCTCGCCATCCAGCGGGATCTCACTGAACCTGATCCACTTCGCCTAGCATGGCGGGATCTTATCAAACAGACTGTCCACGGAGTCGTCACGTCGCTACAACTTGATCCACTCAGCACCATTGAACAAGCGGTGTCAGAGAACGTCCCGCAGCAAGAGCGATCGGCCGTACAGGCACTGATTGTTGAAGAGTTACGAAGGTTGCATGAAGGCGTTCTGGCACGCAATAGTTTACGGCCCTCGGAGTTTATCGCGTGGAAAGCGCAACATGGGCGCTGATTGATACTGTGACAATCGTCGAGTTGAGTATCTATTAAGGTATTCCATAATGGGGAGCTCTATGCCGAGGACATCATCATGAGTTACCAAATCCTGGCAGCCACCACTGCCAGTATCACAGAGCTCAGACGCAATCCAATGGGGACCATCAAAGAGGGAAAAGGCGACGCCGTCGCCATCCTCTATTGTAACGAGCCCGCATTCTATTGTGTGCCGCCCGAGCTCTACGCCTACTATCTGGAACTGGCCGAAGATGCCGAGCTGAACCGTATTGTCGATGAGCGAGTCAAACGGTCGGAGTTCGTCAGCGTCAACCTGGAGGACCTATGATTTAGAATCTGTTCACGATCACCTGAACAGGGGAACCAGAAACGCTAAATGGATGAATTGCAGGCTGATGTTGAGTTTTCGTTCGCAGTGATTCCAAAACTGAAAATCCAGGTAAAGAGGGCATCAACTGACATCACATGGCTCCAAAAAAGAGCACACAAAATCATAGTCAGATCGTGGGGTCAAACCTATTTGATTGATCAAAAAACACTCACACCCCCGCCCTGGGGGATTACCATAGGAATCCCTACCACACTTCGGTTACAGCGCCTCGTGCTACGATAAACATTCTGACTAAAATCCCGCATTCTCGCGACGGCCCGCTCCTGAGCCTCGACCGGCAATGCCGCTCGCAGGGTGGCAAAACGCTTGGCCATTACTCTCTCCTCGGTGATGAGCACCCGGCCACCAGCAGCTGGTGGTCGTGCTCGGACTTCGTGGGGCAGGCTGCGCCCAGCGGCAAGACGGTAGCCTGGTGGTTCATGTCGATGATGACGCAGGGATGGCCGCCACCCGCCGGTTAAACTCGGCAAACTCTTCAGCATTATCCTCCCAGCGCTCAATGCTGGCCGCCAGCAGGTCTATCAGCTGGACGTTGTTATCGTAGTCGTCCACCAGCTCATCTATCAGTGCCAGCGCACTTTCGTAGTCATGCTGGTTGTCGATATGGGTGAAGTAGGGCAGTTCGGCCAAGGCCTCTCGGAGCTGTACCAGAATGGGTTTCAACATGTCAGAGTTACCTTGTTGGTTGCGCAACCCCCGTTTTCGATAACGCTGGGGACCTGTCCAGTTTAGATCGTCAATGGAGGTGGCTGCTTGGTATGACACCATCACTGCATTTGCAAATTTTCCCGAAAAACCTCGGCCAGATTGGCAAAATTTCGTGCTCATTAATTCAAGAAGGTATTTAAAGACGCGAACGCGGGTGCGAGCCTATGAGCTCTCGTGAAGCGATCGCAACAATCATGGGCTCACTGACAGAGACGATCAACCGACGCACCATCGCTACCTTGGCTTTTGTTGCGCCTACCCCAGTGCACTCCTGTTGAATCTCGTTACACCTTGTTTTAATGGCCCCTTGAATCGAGAGTGCGACACCCATGCCTGAGGATCAAGGTCAAATACCGCCTTTAGCGTGTGAAAAAACATTTACCGCCCAAAACAGGTAAATATTGATATACCTGCCATAGCGTGTAAATTAAAAGAAATTACGCTACCAGGTAAGTCGAATCATGAAAGTAACCAGCGCCAAGCAGCTTAGTGCCTGTCTCAAGGATGCCAGGCTTTCGCAAAAGCTCTCCCAAGGCAAAGTGGCCGGTAAGGTGGGGATCAGGCAGGACACGGTGTCCAGCTTCGAGCTCAATCCTGAGTCAACCAAGCTGGAGACCTTGTTCAAGATCCTCGCCGCACTGGAACTCTCCCTCGATATCAGGCCCCGCACCGATCCTGCGGAAAACACCGCGCCTAGCTGGAAGGAGGAGTGGTAATGGCCAGCCTGACGGTCTACATGAACGGATACCGGGTAGGTACCTTTACCAAGGCAACCAATGGTGCTCACCAATTTCAGTACGATAAATCGTGGGTGAAGTTGCCAGGCAGCCGCCCCATCTCGCTCTCCATGCCATTACGCCAGCAGCGCTACCAGGGCGATGAGGCCTATAACTTCTTCGATAATCTGCTGCCAGATAACCCGGAAGTAAGAAACCGGGTGGTGGCGCGCTATCAAGCCGATTCCACCCAACCCTTTGATCTGCTCAGTTGCATTGGCCAGGACAGCGTGGGGGCATTGCAACTGGTGGCTCAGGGCAGACCTGTGCCAGACGTTAAGCGCATTGAGTGCAAGCCGCTCTCTGACACCGAACTGGAGCAGATCCTGACCAGCTACCAGCAAGGGATCCCGCTTGGTATGGTCAGGGAAGAGGACGATTTTCGGATATCCATCGCCGGGGCTCAGGAAAAGACTGCGTTACTCTACCTCGACAACCGTTGGTGCTTACCGCATGCAGCGACCCCAACCACCCACATTATCAAGCTGCCCATTGGCAAGATCGAAAGCCACTCCTACTCGATAGACCTCTCCCAGAGCGTAGAAAACGAGTATCTCTGCACCCTGATCGCCAAAGCATTGGGCCTTCCGGTTCCCCATTGCTTCATCATGCAGGTCGGCAAGGTCAAGGCTCTGGCGGTGGAACGCTTCGATCGGCGCTACGCCACGGATCGCAGTTGGATCATGCGCCTGCCCCAAGAGGACTTCTGCCAGGTGTTGAATGTACCGTCAGCACGTAAGTACGAGAGCCATGGTGGACCGGGCATTGCTGACATCATGACAACCCTGCTGGGATCGGCCACGCCGGAGCAGGATCGGTACCTGTTTATGAAGTCTCAGGTGTTGTTCTGGTTGCTGGCTGCCACTGACGGCCATGCCAAGAATTTCTCGGTGTTTATCGAACCGGAAGGGCGTTTCCGGCTTACACCGTTTTACGACATCCTTTCCATGTATCCTGCATTTGGTGGTAAAGGATTACATCCCCGTGATGCCAAGTTGGCCATGGGGCTTGCTGCAACCAAGGGCAAAAAATACGCGATAGAGCAGATATTTCCTCGCCATTTTTATCAGACGGCCAAGGCGATTGGTTTTGAACAAGCGCAGATGGAAAAAATAATCAGCGAGCTGACGGATAATCTGGATGAGTTAATATCAACCGTTCGTCAGCAATTGCCTGATACATTTCCCACTGAGATTGCTGATTCAATTTTGGGTGGACTCAGTTCGAGAGTCCGACGCTTAGAACGATAATTAACCAATATGACAAATACCCCTTGCCCCCATGACGAGCCTCTAACGAGGCTCGTTTTTTTTGCGCGTGAGTGACTGAATGATCGATTTTAGATCAAAAAAACAACTAAAAATGCAGAAACCTGAAATGCCTATTTTGGCAACATAAAATTCCCTCAGCTAACCTAGACCGACATCACGGTCATAAATCGTTGATTTTAAATCGTTATATTTATTTGGTGCTTGACGTATTCTGATGACATTTTAACTATATTAACAGGTACGGCCTTCTAAGCCGTGGGTCGCAGGTTCGAATCCTGCAGGGCGCGCCATTGATGTGACTCTTCCTTTGAAGAGCGACATCGAAGGCAGATTTCAGTGGTGGCTGTAGCTCAGTTGGTAGAGTCCCGGATTGTGATTCCGGTTGTCGTGGGTTCGAGCCCCATCAGCCACCCCATTATTACCTGTTAGTGCTGAATCAAGCCGACAGGGGCAAGCCTGACTTGCCATGAACCGGGCATCTGATGCCCTCATCAAAACCGGCCTTGCGCCGGTTTTTTTGTGCCTGTGCCCCAGACCCACCATCTGCGCCGAGCGCTCCGCTTCCTCTTTTATACTTGCCCAGGCTCCCTCACGCCTGTCTCTTTGCTGGTCAGTCAGCGTCACGCCAGCCCGCCAGCTTTGTCACGTCGCCTGACCAGATCACAGAAATGAGTGGGGTCATAACGGCTCCCGATGTATCCCTGCTCCCCATGACACAGCGCAAGCTTCAATGTCGATGGCCGTGATATGGATAAAAACCAGGCAGGTCCCTTGCCTACTTCTCTCATGAAGGGCGCGCAGCCACTTGCGCCCAGGCAGCGGCATCACAAGCTGCCGCCTCTCCTGAAGCGAGGGGAAGACGGGCAGAACGTAAATAGATTGTTAAACTAGATGGTCGTGATTCATCTTTTCGTAATCCACTCACTGCACAATAACGCAATGAATTGAAAATAAAGGGATTATTGATAATGGCCCGATCAACTGCAGACGGTTCTCCTGCCATGACCTCACACAGCGCAGTGGAAATCTTCCCATACTAAGTGTCAGCAATGTACATGCCCTCCAAGGAGAGACTGAGATGAGTGAAGAAAGCAAATGCCCCTTCAACCACACCGCCGGCGTAGGCAGAACCAATCGTGATTGGTGGCCGAACCAGTTGCGGCTGGATCTGCTGCACCAGCATTCCCCCAGCTCCGATCCCATGGACAACGATTTCAACTATGCCGAGGCATTCAACAGCCTCGACTACAAGGCACTCAAGAAAGATCTGGTCAAGCTGATGACCGACTCCCAGGAGTGGTGGCCGGCGGACTTCGGCCACTATGGTCCCCAGTTCATCCGCATGACCTGGCACGCCGCAGGCACCTATCGCATCACGGATGGCCGTGGCGGCGGTGGCCGCGGCCAGCAACGCTTCGCTCCCCTCAACAGCTGGCCCGACAACGTCAATATCGACAAGTCCCGTCGCCTTCTGTGGCCCATCAAGCAGAAGTACGGCAACAAGATCTCCTGGGCCGATCTGCTGATCCTCGCCGGCAACGTCGCGCTGGAGTCCATGGGCTTTAGAACCTTCGGATTTGGTGGCGGCCGCCCGGATGTGTGGGAGTCGGATCAGGACGTCAACTGGGGTGACGAGATCGCCTGGCTCGGGGTCGACCCCGACCGGGTCAAGGGCGACCGCGAGCTCGCGGCCCCCTTTGGCGCCACCCACATGGGCCTCATCTACGTCAACCCCGAAGGCCCCAATGCCAGCGGTGACTACATGGAGGCGGCCAAGGACATCCGCTCCACCTTCGGCCGCATGGCCATGAATGATGAAGAGACGGTCGCCCTCATTGCCGGTGGCCACACCTTCGGCAAGGCCCACGGCGCCGCCCCCGAATCCCACAAGGGGCCCGAGCCGGAAGCGGCCCCCCTCGAAGCCCAGGGCCTAGGCTGGATGAGCGACTACGGCAGCGGCCACGGCAAGGACACCGTCTCGAGCGGCCTCGAGGTGACCTGGACCAAGACCCCTGCCCTTTGGAGCAACAACTTCTTCGAGAACCTGTTCAACTTCGAGTGGGAACTGACCAAGTCACCGGCGGGCGCCAAGCAGTGGGTGGCCAAGGATGCGCCCGAGATCATTCCCGATGCGCATATCCCGGGCAAGTTCCACAAGCCGACCATGCTGACCACCGACCTGACCCTGCGCTTTGACCCCGAGTTTGGCAAGATCTCCCGCCACTTCTACGAGGACCCCCAGGCCTTCGCCGATGCCTTTGCCCGCGCCTGGTACAAGCTGACCCACAGGGACATGGGCCCCATCGCACGCTACCTGGGGCCAGAAGTGCCCAAGGAAGAGCTGATCTGGCAGGACCCCATCCCCGCCGTCAATCACCCCCTGGTCGATGACAAGGACGTAGCCGCCCTCAAGGAGAAGATCCTGGCGGCCTCCCTGACCGTCGCCGAGCTGGCATCCACTGCCTGGGCTTCGGCATCCACCTTCCGCGGCTCTGACAAACGCGGCGGCGCCAACGGTGCCCGCATCCGCCTGGCCCCGCAGAAGGATTGGGCAGCCAACCAACCGGCACAGCTGGCCAAGGTGCTCAAGACCCTCGAAGGGATCCAGCAGGGGTTCAACGCCTCGGCCACCGGCGGCAAACGGGTATCCCTCGCCGATCTGATCGTGCTGGCCGGCGGCGTCGGTGTCGAACAGGCGGCCAAACTGGCGGGGGTCACAGTGACTGTGCCCTTCACGCCGGGTCGCATGGACGCCTCCCAGGCCCAGACGGATGTGGGCTCCTTCGCTGTGCTCGAGCCCCTCGCCGACGGGTTCCGCAACTACGGGGGCGAGTGCGCCGCCTTCGCGGAGACCATGCTGATCGACAAGGCGCAGTTGCTCACCCTGAGTGCCCCCGAGATGACGGTGCTGGTGGGCGGCATGCGGATGCTCGGCACCAACGTCGGCAACTGCCACGGGGTCTTTACCTCTACCCCCGGCTCCCTCTCCAACGACTTCTTCGTCAACCTGCTCGACATGGGCACGGAGTGGAAACCGGCAGCAGGAGCCAAGGGCATCTACGAGGGGAGTGATCGCAAGACAGGCAAGGTCAAGTGGACCGGTACCCGCGTCGATCTGGTGTTCGGCTCGAACTCCCAGTTGCGGGCCCTGGCGGAGGTCTATGCCAGTGCGGACGGGAAAGAGAAGTTTGTGAAGGACTTCGTGGCGGCCTGGGCCAAGGTGATGAACCTGGATCGCTTCGATCTCGCCTGACCCGCATCCCCTGCATGTCGCCTGGCCTGCTTCAAGGGACATGCGTGAGGGATGACCGGGCACCACAAAACAGAAACCCGACCATAAGGTCGGGTTTTTATATTGGCGGCGGGTCTGGATTGACCCAGACTGCCCTGCCCCTTGTCGAGCCTGAGTCAGAACCGAGCCGCCCATCAGCGGATAAAGTCAAAGGGCCTGTCTTGCGACAGGCCCTTTAACTTTATTTGGCGGTGAGGGAGGGATTCGAACCCTCGATACGTTGCCGTATACACACTTTCCAGGCGTGCTCCTTCAGCCACTCGGACACCTCACCAAATTTTCGACCGCTGTTTAACGTGTTCAATCTCCACGTGATGTTCTGCACTGTTGCGCCGGAACGGGGCGTAATTTAGGGGAAAGCCCCGCCGGCGTCAACGGCTTTTTGGCTGCTGCGAACCGTTCGCACATTAAACGCGCAACTCAGTGCACAGATTCCGGTGCGACCTGGATCTCCGGCAGATTGAGGAAGCCGAGGCGTTCACATTCGGAAACCACTTCATGGGTCGCCGACGTGGTGCTTTCGACAAACAGCAAGAACTGCTCGACGGAGAGACCGGCCTTGGTAAAGACGGTATGGCCCACGACGAGGCGCGGCAGGTTGTCATCTATGATGTCGAGGAACACCTTGAGGGACGGGTATTGCATGTTGAGACGACCCAGCTCGGCCACCAGGGGCAGCAGGGATGAGGGGCGCACCTCCAGTTCGGATGAAAACAGCAACCCTTCCTCTTCCACGAAGATCCGGCTCTCCTGGATGCCCTCGACGGACTGCAGGGAGACCATGTGGATGCCGTGGCACTGATCGCACACATAGTGCTCGATCCGAGCCTGCTGCAGCCAACGCATTATCATTTCAGAGCTGGGGATATTCATCATTTTCACGAACACAATAAGGATCAAGGGGCGCAGTCTAAACCAATTTTCCGACAACCAAAAGCGCACAGGTGGGATCACCCCTGGTCTCGCTTCTTTTTGGCAAGCGCTATGCATATACTCAGCCATTCTCGCACCACACTCGCCTCCACAGAAGGCCCGATGACCATCCAAGAAAAGTATCGCCTGCACCTCAAATCCCTCTCGGATGAACTGCTCGCCCTGCAAAAACCCATTCGCATCCTGGATGCCATCAAGTGGCCCCGCCACCTGCAGACCGAGTTTCTCGCCAAGGGCGGACGCGTGCTGCCCGCCATCGATGCCGACTTCTATCAGGCCCTCCCCCTCGATTTCGATCCCCGCAACAAATACCTGGAGCTCAAGGAGCTGAGGGACAGGATCCGCAGAAAGCTGGGGCCGCAGGATGATCTCGGCCGGATCCTGCAAGAGACGGTGGATCAGTACATGGTGGTCATCGAGATGCTGCGCCAGCGCGGGCAGCCGGACTTTCAACGCTACAGCCAGTTGCTCTACGGCTCGGCGAGCGATCACCTGCGCGGGGATCGCAAGACCCTGAAAGAGCTGGGTGCCCGGCTGTGCGACATCTTCTCCCTGCCCGGTGCCCGCCATCTGGTGCGCCCCTACCCCAAGGAGTTCGAAGGTGAAGCGGCGGTGGCCAGGTTGCAGGGCAAGCTGTCGAACTACTTCAGCGACGGCACAGTGCAGGTCAAGCTGAGCGATGGCATCGTTTCCGATGCCGCCGCCGGGGGGGATTACATCAAGCTCAGCTCCCACGCCCGCTTCTCCGAGCTGGACTTGCAGGTATTGGAAGTGCACGAGGGCTGGGTGCACGTCGGCACCACCCTCAACGGCCGCCAGCAATCCTATGCCACCTGGCTGGGGGCCGGCTCGCCGCGCATCACCGCCTGCCAGGAGGGGCTGGCTGTGCTCATCGAGACCCTCACCTTCAGCTCCTTTCCGGACAGGGCCAAGCGCATCTCGGATAGGGTGATGGCCATCGACATGGCGGAGCGCGGCGCTGACTTCATCGAGGTGTTCCGCCACTTCGTCGAGAAGGGGGCCAGCGAGCACGATGCCTACAAGATCACCCAGCGGGTGTTTCGCGGCGGCATGGTCGAGGGAGGCGCCTGCTTCACCAAGGATCTCTCCTACGTGAGAGGCTATGTGGAGACGGTCAACTTCATCCGCAGCGCCGTGCTGGAGGGGGTGCCGGAGATCCTGCCCATGCTGTTCGTCGGCAAGGTGACCCTGGATGACATCCCCGTGCTCTATCAGCACTATCTGGAGGGGCTGATCGATGCCCCCCGCTACCTGCCCCCCATGTTTCGCGATCTCACCGGTCTCTATGTCTGGTTCGGCTTCGCCTCCGGCATGTCCCTGGTGGACATAGGCCGGGTACAGCAGCATTTTCGCCAGCTGTTCCACCGCCTGCCGGTGGCCGACCCCATCATAGCGCCGGTGGACATAGAGATAGACTGAACCCTTCGTCGACAAAAAAGGGCGCCCCTGAGGCGCCCTTCTTCATGCTGTGGCTTACCTGTAAGCCCGTCCTTCCAGATAGTGCTTGCGGCAGAGCGACACATAGCGGTCGTTGCCCCCTATCTCCACCTGCTCACCATCGCGCATCACCTGTCCCGCCTCGTTGACGCGAGAGTTCATGTGCGCCTTGTTGCCGCACCAGCAGATGCTTTTGAGCTCCTCGAACTTGTCCGCCAGGCAGAGCAGGTGGTAGGAGCCGGGGAACAACTCGCCGCGAAAGTCGGTCTTGAGACCGTAGGCGATCACCGGAATGTCCTGCTCATCGACGATGCGGGCGAGCTGATACACCTGCTCGCGGGTCAAGAACTGGGCCTCGTCGACGATGAACACATCGATCTGACGCTCGGCGTGGCGCGCCTTGACCATCTCGAACAGATCGCAGCTGTCGCTGAAGACCTCCACCTTCAGCTCCAGCCCGACCCTGGCGCTGATGATCCCCGGACCGAAGCGATCGTCGATGGCGGGGGTCATGGCCAGCGGATACATGCCACGCTCCAGATAGTTGAAGTGGGCCTGGATGAGCTGGGTCGACTTGCCCGAGTTCATGGTGGCAAATTTGTAGTGCAGTGAAGCCATGATGGGGTTCCGAAACGGGATTGATGGGGGGCATGCTAACCAAAGCCCCTGCCAAAACCAAGGGGCCCGTGGGCCCCTTGTTCTCTATTATGCGACGGCCAGGGCGCGCTGCACCCGAGCCTTGCGCAAATGGTAACCGGAGAAGATCAGGAACCAGAGCGCGCTGACCGTGAAGCCTGCCAGCACAGAGTGCATCATCCCCATCACCAGGTAACCGAGGGCGGCACCGAAGGCGATGGCCAGCGCATAAGGCAGCTGGGTCATCACGTGATCGATGTGATGGCAGCCGGCGCCGGTGGCCGACAGTATGCTGGTGCTGGAGATGGGCGAGCTGTGATCACCGAACACCGAGCCCGCCAGCACGGCGGCCAGCATCGGCAGCATCAGGCTGATGTCGCTGGCAGCCGCCATGTCACCGGCCAGCGGCAGCATGATGCCGAAGGTGCCCCAGCTGGTGCCAGTGGCGAACGCCATGGCGCAGGAGAGGATGAAGACCACAGCCGGCAGCACCTCGATCGGCAGGTTGCCGTTGGCCAGGGAGGCCAGGTACTTGCCGGTCTCTACGTCGCGCACCACGGCACCTATGGTCCAGGCGAACAGCAGTATGTTGATGGCGGGCAGCATGGCCATGATCCCCTGGGGGGCCGCCTTCATCCAGTTCTTGGCACCCAGCTTGAGGCGCATGGCCAGACCGATGGAGACCACCAGGCTGCACAGGGCGCCATAGACCAGGGAGGAGCCGACGTTGGTGTTCTCGAACGAGCCGAGCACGCTGAACGGCAGGCCTTTGTCGGCCAGCACGGCGGCGCCGGAATCTATCATGAAGTAGACGGTTGCCAGGGTCAGGGTCAGGATCGGCAGCACCATGTCGATCATGCCGCCATTGCTCTCCTCCGGAGACTCCATGTCCAGCCCGATGGGACGGCCCTTGGACTCATCCCACAGCTTGCCTTCCAGCGCCCACTGCTCGTGTTGACGCATGGAGCCGATGTCGAGCTGGAAGGCGATCACCACCAGCACCATGATCAGGGTGAAGACCGCATAGAGGTTCATCGGGATCATCTCGACGAAGGCGGAGATGGGGCTCTGATCGGTCAGGCCGTGGGCCGCCATTATGCCGCCCACCAGGGCGATGATGTACGCGCCCCAGGAGGAGATGGGCATCAGCACGCAGACCGGCGCCGCGGTGGAGTCCAGCAGATAGGCCAGCTTGGCACGGGAGATCTGGAAGCGATCGGTGACCGGACGGCAGATGGCCCCCACCGACAGGCTGTGGAAGAAGTCGTCGATGAAGAAGGCGAAGACCATCATGCCGGTGAGGGCCTTGGCCCCCTTGCGGGTCTTGGCGCGGCGCGCCGCCCACTCGGCGAAGGCCCGGGTCGCCCCGGAGACACTCATCAGGCTGATGAGGCCCCCCAGCAGCAACATGAACAGGATCATGTTGACGTTGTCCCGGTTGAGCGCACCGTCGACCCAGAAGATCTTGAGCACGGTGTTCAGCATGTAATGCAGGGAATCGAGGGGGGAAAACTGGTTGAGCAGCAGACTGCCGGCCACAATACCAACCCCCAGCGACACCAGGACGCGGCGGGTGATGATCGCAAGGGCGACGGCCAACAAGGGGGGAACGACGGACCAACCGGAGTCGGCGTAATGAACGATGTCCATGATCTCTTTGCACCTAAAGACAACAGGTGGAGATCTACCGAGAGGATCAAAGAAACAAAACCCAGGGCGGGCATACTCCTCAGCCCCTTCAGGTAGCGCTCCATAGTGGATGACTATGGCAGTCCTGCACCTGTTCGATGCAGAACCAGCAACCCGGTATGATGGCCTGGTCACTTCGGCGCCGACTCCTTTCATCGAGCATCGCAGGCATCACCCTCCGCTCGGTTACTCATAGGCAGCGCGCCTCTACTTAAAGGTATTCGCGGCACATTTTATCGAGCCACCGGGTGATAGCAAGTTTTTTGATTAAATTTCAAGGCTTGTGTGGCGAAAAGCGGAAAAATGGTAGTCAAATGGTTCATAAAATACGATATGGTCGATATTTTCATCTACTCAGTACTCATTCGGAAATGAGCCCGCTGCAAAGAGAATAAACCGGGCGTCGTGAATAATTGCCGGACTTTATTTATCTGCCTAATTAATTATTTTGGCAGACTTGACTTGATGCCAAACCCCCCTATAAATTATCGAAAAACCAGCCCTTCCCATTAATATTTCTGCTCGCGTGGTAGCCAATATGAACGAATTTTTGAAAATTCTGCTGAATATCCGTAGTCTGCGCGCAGCCTGCCGCGATTTGTCCCTGGAGCAACTGGAAGAGGGACTGCAGAAATTGTCCGAAGTGGTCGCCGAGCGCCAGCAGGATGAATCTGCCGAACGCCAGGCCCGTGAAGAACATCAGAAGAAAATTGCCGAATACGCCGAAATGTTGAAAGCCGCAGGGATAGATCCTGCTGAATTGGTGGGCACAGTTGCCACCGAAAGCACCAAGGCCAGCAAAGGCAAACGCGCTCCCCGCCCCGCCAAATATCGTTATCTGGACAATGGCGTGGAAAAAACCTGGACCGGCCAGGGCCGCATGCCCTCCGCCATTGCCAAGGCCGTGGCCGAAGGCAAATCCGTGGAAGACTTTGCCATCTGATCTGAAGCACTGTCCCGCCCAATAAAAAACCTCGCCATGCGAGGTTTTTTATTGTTTCCATGCCGGGCACCTCAGCGCCTGTCTGCCGCCTTGACCCAGAGCACTTCCGGGGTACCGGCAGAGACCAGCAAGTATCTGGCCACCGTGAAAAACCAGTCACTTAGCCGATTCAGATAGGGCAGGATCGCAGGGTTCACCTGCTCTTCCCGGCTCAAGCCGAGCAGCAACCGCTCACAGCGACGGGTCAAGGTACGCACCACATGGGCCTGCGCCGCCGCTCGTGATCCGCTCGGCAGAATGAAATTGCGCAATACCGGCAACTGGACGCTGTAGGCGTCAATCTGTTGCTCCAGCCGCGCCGTCCAGGCCTCATTGACCTGCCACAGAGAGGCATTCTGCGCCTCGCTGGAAAACGCCAGCTCTCCGCCCAAATCAAACAGCTCCTGCTGCAGCAATATGAGTTGAGCCAATAATGCCGGCTCATTCTCGGGTATTTCGGCCATCAGCAGTCCTATCTGGGAATTGAGCTCGTCAATGGCGCCATAGGTCTCGACCCGCCGGTCATCTTTTGCAAGGGAGGAGCCATCAGCCAGCCGCGTGAGGCCCTTGTCCCCTTGCCGGGTATATATTCTCATTCTGACATCCTGTTAATAATGGGAATAATCATGGACTCCAGTCCATTGAGTTTTATCTCGTACGCCAGTGCCAGGGTTTGGCCCAGCGCACCAGTCGGAAAACCGCTGCGCGCCATCCATACCAGATAGGGCTCTGGAATATCTATGATGCGTCGCCCCTGATATTTACCGTAGGGCATCTTGCCCGCCAGGGTGAGCAATACCCGCTCATCGGAGAGTCTGTCCATATCAATCGATATTCAGATATTTATGGGTCTGGATGGAGAGCCGCCAATTACGGGCGATGCAGGTGGCCATGGCCAGCTCGGTGGCCCTGGGCTTCTGACTGATGGGCTGCAATGCGATCACCACGTCGGGACGCAGGCTGGCCGTGGCCAGCAGGGCATCGAGCTCCTCGATGTGGCGCTCGGTGGCCACCGGATGCTTGATCTCGTTGGCCCTCTCCAGAGCCGATACCAGCACAGGTAAGCCCCCCTTCATGCCGATCTTGGGGGAGACGGTGACCCAGGTCTGTGCGTGGGTCAGGATCTCGCTGGTCCCACTGGTTTCGATCTGCACCTGATATCCCGCCGCCAGCAGGGCCGACGAGAGTTCGTACAGGTCGTAGAGACAGGGCTCGCCACCGGTCAACACCACATGGCGCGCCCGGTAACCCAGGGTCTCGAAGCTCCCCAGGATCTCCTCCGTACTCATCTTGCTCCAGCCATCGGACTCGTTGGAGCGGTCGAGCACCTCGCGACTGCCCACCTCACGAGCAGGATCCACCACCCAGGTATGGCGGGTGTCGCACCAGGGGCAGCCCACAGGGCAGCCTTGCAGGCGAACGAAGATGGCGGGCACGCCGGTGAAGACGCCCTCCCCCTGGATGGTCTGGAAGATCTCGTTGATTGGGTAGTGCATCTCGGTCACGGCTTGCTGCAAAAGGCGCGGATTATACCCCAAACCCGGGGAAGAGACAGGCTCACAATCCGGTTTTCTTGTGCAAGCGGGCCATGACGCCAACCCTGTCGGCCAGATACTGATTCAGACCGCGGCTTCGCAGCTCGCAGGCGGGGCAAGTGCCACAGCCATCCCCCTGAATGCCGTTGTAGCAGGTGAGCGTCTGTTGGCGCACCGTCTCGAGATGGCCATAGTGATCCGCCAGCGCCCAGGTTTCCGCCTTGTCGAGCCACATCAGGGGGGTCTCGAAGCGAATGGCACGATCCAGCCCCAGCGACACCGCCTGATTGAGGGCCTTGACGAAGTCGTCGCGGCAATCGGGATAACCGGAGAAGTCGGTCTCGCACACCCCGGTGATCAGGGTGTCGGCGCCGACCTGATAGGCATAGATGGCCGCCAGAGTCAGAAACAATATGTTGCGGCCCGGCACGAAGGTGTTGGGCAGGCCGTTGTCCTGCAGCTCACCGCTGACCGGGATGTCATCCCGAGTCAGGGCCGAGACGGCCAGCTCACCCAGCATGGTCACATCCATCACCTTGTGGGCGGCAATCCCGAGCTGCCCGGCCAGGCGGCGAGCAGTCTCGATCTCCTCCCGATGACGCTGGCCATAGTCGAAGGTGATGGCGTGCACTTCATCATAGAGGGCCAGGGCCTGTACCAGGCAGGTGGTACTGTCCTGACCACCACTGAATACCACGACGGCTTTTTTCACGTTCATCACTCCTGTTTGCAATTCAGATTCAAGCGCGGCGACCTTGGGCAAAGTCATGCCACTGCCGGTTCAACTCGGTAAAGAGGTTCATCAACGGGGCGAAGCGCTCGGGCTCCCCTTCCCACTGGGATAACAGATGGTAGCCCGCCTCCAGGGTCGACAGCGCCTCGGGAAACGGCTTCTTGCGAATGGAATATTGCCCCGCCATGGCACCGAGGGTGATCCTCGGCAACCCCAGCAGGGCCGGGTTGCTGTGCAACATGCGATAGGCCTTGCGCCAAGTGCCATCGAGCAGGATGAAGTGCACCTCTCTGTCTTGCCCCCTACCCTCGCGCACCTGCGCCAGGGTCAGAGCCTCATTATCGGGCCACAGCAGATAGCACTGCACCTTGGGGTCGGCGAGCAGGGCATTGAGCCAGTCGGCATCGGCGAAGTTCTCCCCCACGTGAATGCGGGCATGGCTGAGGGAGGCGGCCAACAGGGCGGCCGTTCCCTTGGGGTGGGCGACCTCGTTGGGGTGCTGCAGGATATGGAGCGGTGCGAGGTGGGGCACCTGTTGGATATATTCACACAGGCAGGCTTTGAGGGCTCGGGCACAGCGTGTACAGTATCGGCTCTCTTTGTCGTTGGGTTGTTTCATGTTGTCAGAAAAATCGGGTCTGCTCTGGGTCATCACGCTTTCGCTCGTCACTGCCTTGCTCTTCTTCACCGTACCGAACCACCAGCTCTCCTTCGATCGCGACCTGATCGCCCAAGGCGAAGGGTGGCGCATCATAACAGGCAATCTGGCCCACACCAACGGATGGCACCTGCTGCTCAACCTGAGCGGACTTGCGGTGCTCTACAGCCTGTTTCGTGAATACCTGACTGGCTGGCGCCTGCCCGTGCTGCTCCTGCTGCTGGGGACGGCCGTCGGGCTCGGGATCTGGTGGTGGTGCCCGCAGACCCAATGGTACATGGGGCTCTCCGGCCTGCTGCACGGCTTGTTCGTGTGGGGGGCCATGCAGGATATCCGCTATCGTCGCTACTCGGGCTGGCTCATGCTGCTTGGCATCGTCATCAAGCTCGGGCTGGATTTTTACAGTGCGGGAGAGAGCCCTGTCTCTGCTCTCATTGGCGCCAGGGTGCACATAGAGTCTCACCTCATCGGCTCGGCCGCCGGCCTGCTGCTCGGCCTCTTCCCCATCGGCCTGGGTGTGCAGACCGTCAAGTCCTGATATCCCCTGCGGTTTAGGGCTGCCACTCATTAGCAGCAGCGCTCAGCTACCCATCAAAACGCAACAGGCCGGATCTGAAATCCGGCCTGTTGTCATTCAGAGGTCGGCCCCTTATCGGCAGAGCTCGGCGTTGATCGCCCCCAGCACGGCGGCCGGATCCGCCGCCTGGGTAATGGGGCGCCCAATCACCAGATAGTCGGCTCCCGCCTCCACCGCCGCCAGCGGCGTCATGACCCGGCGTTGATCCCCAGCAGCGGCTCCGCTCGGGCGAATGCCCGGAGTCACCAGCTTGAAGTCAGAGCCGAGCAAGGTTTTCAACGCACTGGCTTCCTCGGCGGAGCAGACCACGCCGTCCAACCCTGCCGTCTTGGCGAGGGTTGCCAACCGGATCACCTGCTCGGCCGGGCTCACATCCAGACCCAGAGGCGCCATGTCGGACTGCTCCATGCTGGTCAACACGGTCACCCCTATCAGCAGGGGGGCCTTGTCACCATAGGGCAGCAGCGCCTCTCTGGCCGCGCGCATCATGCGCTCGCCGCCGCTGGCATGGACGTTCACCATCCATACCCCCAGCTCGGCACTCGCGGCTACCGCCTTGGCAACCGTGTTGGGAATGTCGTGAAACTTCAGATCCAGGAACACGTCAAAGCCCTTGGCCACCAGCTGGCGCACGAACTGGGGGCCAAACAGGGTAAACATCTCCTTGCCCACCTTGAGGCGGCACTCGGCCGGGGAGATCTGTCCAATGAAGGCGAAGGCATCGGCTTCGTGCTGATAATCCAGCGCGACCAGTACTTTGGGGTCTTGCATGTCACTTCCTATGGGTTGTTATGCCACATCCAGTCTCGACACGGCCGGCGAGCCGGTCGCAGTCTGGCATCTTGCTCACTCGGGTTTGCGCCTGCTTCGGCTTGCCGCCCACGCTCGAGACGCGCGGGGGCGGACTTTTTGTCACTAAGGGCTATTCACCATCCAGGCCACGGATAGGCTTGATGGAGCCCCACTGCCGGCAGGAGGGACACTGCCAGAACAGCGAATGGGTGGCAAAGCCGCACTGGCGGCACTTGTGGGTCGATTTTATCTTGATCTGCTCGTCGACCAGCTGCTGCAGCAGCTCCAGACTCTCCTTGGCGGGCCCCTCCTCGGCGCTCGCCAGCTGGAAGCCCACCAGCTGGTAAAACCCCTTCATAGAGGGGTGGCGCCGCAGCTGGCGCAGCACCAGGGCGCGAGCCTGGCTCAAGCCGTCGCGCGCCTCCACCAGATTGGCCAGGGCCAGGGTCACGCTGACACCGGCATGATCCTCCACCGCCTTCTCCAGCAGCGGGATCAGCTCCTGAGTGCGGCCAAGCTGCTGATAGCAATCGAGCAGCCTGGGCATGGCCTCGGAGGCAAAATCCATGTCCTGTTCGAACACACGCAGCAGATCCTTGCTGGCCTCTTCATGCTTGCCTTCCTCCATGGCCAGCTCGGCCAGCCGCAGACTGGCACGGGCACAGGCGGGATTGACGCCGAGCGCCCGCTTCAACTTGGCGCGTCCCGCCGCCTTGTCCCCTTCACGCAGGGCACTCTCTGCCTGCTCGCAGTAGAAATGGGAGATGGGGTCGGCCAGCTTCTTGCCCTGGAACTTCTGCAGACGCACCGCGACCTCGATGGCCTTGTCCCAGTCACGCAACTGCTGATGGATGACGAGCAGTTGCGCCAGCGCCGTCTCTTCATAGTCACCGTCCTCGCACAACTCGTTCCAGAGCGCCTCGGCCCTGTCCAGCAAGCCGGCGGCGAGGAAGTCACGGGCCAGCTCCTGCAGCGCGAGTTGACGCTGCTCCCGGGTCAGCTGGCGGGTAACGAGGTTCTGGTGGATCTTGATGGCGCGATCGACTTCGCCACGCTGGCGAAACAGATTGCCGAGAGAGAGATGGGTTTCGATGGTTTCGCTGTCCACTTCCAGCAGCTGGATGAACAGATCCACTGCCTTGTCTGACTCGTCAGACAGCAAATAGTTGAGACCCGCCACATACTGGCGGGAGAATTGGTTACTCTGTTGCTGGGTGTCCTGGCGAACACTCCTGCGTCCCATGTACCAGCCATAACCAGCGGCAATCGGCAACAGCAGGAAAAGCAGTTCAAGCATCGAGGGACATTATTCCTTGGCTGTCGACCGGGCCAGCTCCAATTCGCGGGATTGACGACGCATGGTGCGATTGAGGGTGCGGTTTTGCAGTTTGAGACGCACGAAGAGCAGACCGAATACCAGCCAGCCCAGCAGGAAACCGCCGGCGAGGAAGAATCCCAGTAGCATGGAGAGCGAGAACTCACCCTGGGCTATCAGATAATTGAACTGCACCTGTTGACCGTTTTGCGAACCGATGGCGAGGGTCAGAACAAACACCAGTACCAAGGGGATGAGGGCCAAGATACGCTTCATAGGAGCTCCCTGTCTGTGGCTAATGAGAGATTGATTATCCTTAAAATCACGGGAAGACTCTAGAGCGAATGGGAAAAGACTTCGAGAAACCGGACTATTGGCATAATCCAAGTCACAAAAATAAAAAAGGCATACCCAGGTATGCCATTTTCTGCATTATTCGATGATATTCACGCGCTCGCGTAACTCTTTGCCGGGCTTGAAGTGCGGGACATATTTCCCGGTCAGTTCAACCTTGTCCCCAGTCTTGGGGTTGCGACCCACGCGGGGTGCACGATAGTGCAGCGAGAAACTTCCAAATCCACGGATTTCAATCCGGTCGCCGTTTTGCAAGGTCGATGCCATCTGCTCAAGGATCTCCTTGATGGCGGCTTCGACATCTTTGGCCGGCATATGCATGCGGCTGGCAGCCAATTGTTCGATGAGATCTGATTTGGTCATAAGGTTAAATCTCCTTCCCCGATCACATGCAATTTTCATTATGCCAAGATAAAAAAGGGCGGCGTGAAGCCGCCCTTTTCTTGCATCAAGGATTACTCACCCTTGGCGGCTTTGAACGCTTCCATCATGGCATTGCTGAACACAACTTCTTCTTGTTGGTTCAGGCTGTCGATGGCAACACGCTCGTCAGCCTCGTCCTTAGCACGGACAGACAGGCTTACGGTGCGGTTCTTGCGATCAACACCCATGAATTTGGCTTCAACTTCGTCACCAACAGACAGCACCAGAGTGGCGTCTTCTACACGGTCACGAGCAGCGTCGGAGGCACGCAGGTAGCCTTCCACGCCGTCAGCCAGTTCGATCACGGCACCCTTGGCATCAACCTCGGTAACCTTACCCTTCACGATAGCACCTTTCTTGTTATCAGACAGGTACTTGTTGAACGGGTCTTCTTCGATCTGCTTGACACCCAGGGAGATGCGCTCGCGCTCCGGGTCCACTTGCAGAACAACGGCTTCGATTTCGTCGCCCTTCTTGAATTCACGTACTGCTTCTTCACCCTGGTTGTTCCAGGAGATGTCAGACAGGTGAACCAGGCCGTCGATGCCGCCGTCCAGACCGATGAAGATACCGAAGTCAGTGATGGACTTGATCTTGCCGGAAACACGGTCGCCCTTGGCGTGAGTTTCGGCAAACAGCTGCCACGGGTTGGATTTGCACTGCTTCAGACCCAGGGAGATACGACGACGCTCTTCGTCGATGTCCAGAACCATCACGTCAACCACGTCGCCAACGTTAACAACCTTGGACGGGTGGATGTTCTTGTTGGTCCAATCCATCTCGGATACGTGTACCAGGCCTTCAACGCCTTCTTCGATTTCAACGAAGCAGCCGTAGTCGGTCAGGTTGGTCACGCGGCCAGACAGACGGGTGGTCTCCGGGTAACGCTTGGCGATAGCAACCCAGGGATCTTCGCCCAGCTGCTTCAGACCCAGGGATACACGGGTACGCTCGCGGTCGAACTTCAGAACCTTGACTGCGATCTCGTCGCCAACGTTGACGATTTCGGAAGGATGCTTAACGCGCTTCCACGCCATGTCGGTGATGTGCAGCAGGCCGTCAACGCCGCCCAGATCTACGAATGCACCGTAGTCGGTCAGGTTCTTGACGATACCCTTAACTTCTTGACCTTCTTGCAGGTTGGCCAGCAGGCTTTCGCGCTCGGAGGTGTTCTCGGTTTCGATCACGGCACGACGGGAAACAACAACGTTGTTGCGCTTCTGGTCCAGCTTGATGACTTTGAACTCGAGTTCTTTGTTTTCCAGGTGAGCGGTGTCACGGATCGGACGCACGTCAACCAGAGAACCCGGCAGGAAGGCACGGATGCCGTTCAGCTCAACGGTGAAACCACCCTTGACCTTGCCGTTGATGATACCGATAACGGTAGCTTGCTCTTCGTATGCCTTCTCAAGCTGCAGCCAGGCTTCGTGGCGCTTGGCTTTTTCGCGGGACAGCTTGGTTTCGCCGAAACCATCTTCGATAGAGTCCAGAGCCACGTCAACGGTGTCGCCTACGTTGATTTCCAGCTCGCCCAGGGCGTTCTTGAACTCTTCAGCAGGAATGGCAGACTCGGATTTCAGACCGGCATCAACCAGTACGAAACCGTTCTCGATAGCAACGACGGTGCCCTTGACGATGGAACCTTGACGGGTTTCAACGGCGTTCAGGGACTCTTCAAAGAGTTGAGCAAAAGATTCGATCATTGTTTGTGTCACAAATGAAACATCCACTCGCAATCCGGCACAAGCGGGGTTGTTTTAAATTATCTGCGCCATCCATGGTGCAGACGACTGACATCAGCTGGTGCTGACATCACCAAGTTGTTGCTCCGCATAGGCGAGTACCGTTGCCAGTACGTCATCTATGGTCATAGACGTTGAGTCTACTACAAGCGCATCTTCCGCGGGTTTCAGGGGTGCAACGGCGCGATTTCTGTCGCGATCGTCACGGTCCCGAATCTCGGTTAAAAGACGCTCAAAGTTAACATCAAAGCCCTTATCTTGCAACTGCTTATAGCGGCGCTGTGCCCGCTCCTCAGCGCTGGCATCGAGGAAAATCTTCACCTCGGCCTCGGGGAAAACCACAGTCCCCATGTCACGGCCATCGGCAATGAGACCAGGCAACTGACGGAAGGCACGCTGGCGGCGCAGCAGCGCCTCACGCACGCGGGGGAAGACGGCGACCTTGCTGGCGGCATCGCTCACTTCCTGGGAGCGGATGGTACGGGAAACATCCTCCCCTTCCAGCACCACCTTGACCTGTCCGCCGTCAACCTGGAACTGCACGTCCAGATTGGCGGCCAGGGGCACCAGCGCAGCTTCGGCATCGAGCTCCACATCGTGGTGCAAGGCCGCCAGCGCCAGTACCCGGTAGATGGCACCGGAGTCGAGCAGGTGCCAACCCAGTTTCTCTGCCAACAGCTGGCACAGGGTGCCTTTACCGGCGCCACTCGGGCCATCAATTGTCATCACGGGGGCCATCTGAGGCATAATCTTTCTCCTGCGCACTCGGCATGTTGACTGGTTGCCCGCATCCCTGGCGGGAGGGGGTAATGGGCGCCGATTATACCCGAATGCACCGGCACTGGCAGTTGTCGAGGCGCACAATTGCGCAAAAGTCGTCGCGATTGCGCCTATTATGACCAGTCGAGTGGATCATTCCTGAATACAAGCTTTTGTTCTTATGGTTGTTAGGGATGAGGCACGTTAAACTAGCTGCCTTTTTCAAGCAGCTGTAGTCAGGAGCAACCCTATGAGCAGCATTACTCTCGTAGCCAAATCCAAGTTGCCGACCCCTTGGGGTATCTTCACGCTGGTAGGCTTTCAGGAAACCGGCACAGGCAAGGATCACGCCGCGCTGGTGATGGGCGATATCGCGGACGGTGAGCCCGTGCTGGGCAGAATTCATTCCGAGTGTCTGACCGGGGATGCCCTGTTCAGCCTGCGCTGCGACTGCGGCTTCCAGCTGCAGGCCGCCATGGAGAAGATCGCCAAGGCCGGTCGCGGCGTCTTGCTGTATGTCCGTCAGGAAGGCCGTGGCATCGGCCTGCTCAACAAGATCCGCGCCTATCATCTGCAGGATCAGGGTGCCGACACCGTTGAGGCCAACGTGGCGCTGGGCTTTGCCGCCGACATGCGCGATTACACCATCTGTGCCGACATGCTGAAGGCCTTGGAGGTCAAGAGCCTGCGCCTGATGACCAACAACCCGCGCAAGCTGAAGGCGATGGAATCCTTTGGCATTCCGGTGGCCGAGCGCGTCCCCCTGCAGGAGGGGCGCAATCCCCACAATGAGTTCTATCTCTCCACCAAGGCCAACAAGCTGGATCACCTGTTCAAGAAGTGATGGCTCGCAGCCTGGCACCGGCATGAAAAACGCCTCCATCGGGAGGCGTTTTTGTTGGCGATCTTGCTACCCTATCTGTTGTCCCCAAAGTTGTTGTCCCTCAGGGCACCATCCGGGGTTGGCTCTGGCTTGGCCTGTGCCAACAGAAAATCCCGCAGCGCCCGGTTGGCCATGGAGAGGGGATCTCCCCGCCGCCAGGCCACGCAGAGATCGAGGAAGATGGGCGGAGCAAAGGGGATCCCGCTGAGAGTCGTCTCCTCCTCCAGCGCCATACGCAGGAAGGTGGTCACGGCGAACCCTTGTCTCACCACCGCCTTGAGCAGGGGGATGAGGTTGCTCTCGAAGCCGATGTTGGGTTCTATTCCCAAGCCCTGTGCCAGCGCCTCCATGTGCTCTCTGTGGTAGAAGCCCCGCCGGAACATGGCGAGCTCCTGGTTGAAGAACTGGGGCAGCGAGACAGCGCTGGCCCCCCGCAGAGGATGCTCCTCCCCCACCACCATCAGCATCTCTTCGCGCAGCAGCTGGGCCCCCTCGAGGGCAGGCGGCAAGTCGCTGGTGATGAGGATGGCGAGATCCAGGCTGCCGTCCACCATGCGACTCAATAGCTCGCGGGTGCCCGCCTCCTCCACCCGGATCTTCAAACCGGGATAGCGATGCTTGAAGGCCATCAGGATCGGCGGAAAGTAATAGGAGCCCATCATGTAGGGGATGCCGATGCGCACCTCCCCACGCTCCAATCCCTTGAGCTCGGCCATCTCCGCCTGTGCCTGGTGCATCTGCAGCAGCAGCCGCTCGGCATGACGGCAGAGCACCTCTCCCTCCGGGGTGAGTCGCACGCTGCGATCCTGCCTGTCGAACAGGCGCAGATCGAGTTGTTGCTCCAGCTTGGCGATGGCCATGCTGACGGCCGGTTGCGCCACGTGCAGGCCCTGGGCGGCTTTGGTAAAGGAGCCTGCGTCTCGCACCGCCAGCAGGTAACCGAGCTGTTTCAGATCCATATCAATTCCATTTATCAGATTGATAACTTAAATATATTATATTTATATAAGGCGACCCACTACTCTGCACAAAAGTCGTCGGGACAACTCCATATGATCGAAGTCGGCAGTCGCGAATGGATACGCGCCACCCTGGCCCTCAGCCTGGGATCCTTCCTGGTATTTCTCAATCTCTATCAGACCCACCCCCTGCTGCCCCTGCTGGCGGAGGTGTTCTCCGTCAGCTCCCTGTCGGCGGGATGGACCCTGGCGGGCTGCACCGCGGGGCTAGCAGGATCCCTGCTCATCTGCGCCCGCATGGCGGACAGGTTCGGGCGCCGGCGGATCATGCTGTGGACGCTGACCTGCGCCATCCTGCTCTCCCTGTGCATTCCCTGGGTGACCCGCTTCGATCTGCTGGTGTGCCTGCGCGTGCTGCAGGGCGCCCTTCTGGCCGGGCTGCCTGCCACCGCCATCGCCTACATGGGAGAAGAGTTCAGCAAGCGCGCCCTGCTCTCGGCGGTGGGGGTCTATATCGCCGCCAACTCCCTCGGCGGCATCGCCGGCCGTGTCGTCGGTGGCCTGCTGGCAGGCTGGTTCGGCGACTGGCAGCATACCTTCCTCGGTATCGGACTCATCAGTCTCGCCCTGCTGCCGCAGGTCATCTGGCTGCTGCCGGCCCAGACCCGCTTCGTGGCCGTCGAGGCCGCCCCGGGGCAGTTGCGCCGCGCCATCCAGAGCCACCTCGGCAATCCCTTGCTGCTGGGGGCCTATCTCATCGGCGGGCTCAACTTCATGGTCTTCCTGAACCAGTACAGCTACCTCACCTTCCTGCTGGCCAAGGCCCCCTTCTCCCTGCCGACCCAGTGGCTCGGCATGCTGTTTCTGACCTACCTCACTGGCACCCTCGCCTCCTCCCTGAGCGGCCGCTGTGCCCATCGCTTTGGGGCGCAGCGCCTGCTGCTGGCGGGAATAGCCCTGATGGCGCTCGGCAGCCTCGCCCTGCTGCAGGGGACTCTTGCCGCCATCATAGGGGGGCTGCTGATCTCGAGTTTCGGCTTCTTCCTCGCCCACGCCTGCGCCAGCGCCTGGGTCGGTCAGCACGTGGAGCACAACAGGGCATTGGCCTCATCGCTCTATCTGGTGGGGTATTACCTGGGGGCCAGTCTGGGGGGGCTTTACTTGCATCCCTTCTGGGAGCGGGGGGGGCTCTGGGGATTGGTGCTCGGCATCGAGCTGGTCTTGTGCGTCACCGCCGCCTTGAGCCTCTGGCTCGGTCATCTCAAGGGGCGCGCGGCGCCGCCCCTCTCCTGTCACGCCTCGTCACGCTAGTGACGGGCCCTCAACTCATAGGCCGTCGTAATAGTCCGCCGGCACCGGCACCACGGCGCCTGTGTGCAGCTCCTCGTCGATCACCTCGCTCAAGGGGCGCAGATGAAACTTGATTTGCCCCGAGGGCAACATCAGTCCCACATCAGGATTACGCCCGTCGCCCATGTTGGCGGTCTTGAACGCAAGCCCGGGATGGGCGGCCACCAGCGCCGGCAGTGAGGGCACCACCAACTCTATGTGCTCCAGCCCCGCCCGATGGGCGCGGCCCGCCTTGGGGGCGGCCAGCTCAATGCAAGGGACAGTGACCTGCTGCCAGCAGACGGGTTGATGCAGACGATAGGTGGCGATGGGGCGGCCCCCTATCATTCCCTCCACCAGCAGCACCCCATGGCGCGCCAGCGTCTCTTTCAGGGCAAGGTATTCCGGCAGGGTGGCGGCGCGGTAGCAGAGATGATCCACCTGGGGGGCTTCGCACTCCCCCATGAGGGCGTGCATTTCAGTGAGCAGTTGGCAAACGAATGGGGCCATGGGCCCCAGCGTGGTATCCAGTGGATGAGACATGATCACCATTTCTTCTTGGGTTGGAACAGGACATCGAGCTCGTCCGCTTCTTTGTCCTTGATGTTTTGCAGCTCCTTCTCGCTGTGCTGCTGCAGATGCTCTTCCAGTTGGCGCATCCCCTGGCGCATGTCCTCTTCCCGCGCCAGCAGGTAGGGATCCTTGTCGGAGACATTGGCCAGAGCACCGAGCCCCTTGGTATAGAGCTGACGACAGGTGCCGTACTGCCCCTGGATCTGGGCATCCATGGCCCGCTTGATCAGGTTGGCGATGTTGATCTTGAGCTGCATCAGCTCGAGGCGGCGATCCTCCTGGGCGAACCCCTGGGGATCTATCTTGCCCTTGTTGTGCTCGACCCGCAGCACGGCCCGCATCTTCTTGGCCAGTTGCAACATCTGGATCGCCTGACGGTCAGACTCCGGGGTCTTGAAGTGCCCCTCGTCCTGACTGCTGTAGTTCTCCTGCACATTCTTGATCTGGGTCTGGACGTCGATGATGCGCTGCTTGACCTGGGGGTTCGGCATGACCTGCACTATGGCGCGGTAGGCATCCAGGATCCGGTGTTGCAGCAGCAGCACCATGTTCTTGGAGAAGGGCACCAGGTTGACGTTCAACAGCACCTCCTCGGTCTCGTCCGCCACCGCCTTGTGGCGGGCGATGGCCTGACGCTTGTCGGCTTCCGCCTTCTGTTTGTATTGCTGCACCACGTTATAGGCGATGACCAGAAACAGGAGTGCGCCAATCGACAGCAATATCAAGGTTAAAATCATAGGGTATTCACACTCCTGTCCCAATCCAATTGCGTGATCCTACAACAGCTTACCCGCATAGGGTAGCGCCCAGATCGCACCTTGCCTCACAACAACGCAAGGGAGTCGCGGCGAGGGCGATGCCCGGAGCCTCATGCTCCATATCGCCCGCCGCCCCCATTACTTGAGGCAAAACCCCTTCGACTGGAGGAAGCCCAGCATGAAGGGACGCGCCTCCTTGCCGAGGATCGCCTTGATCTGTCCGCTCCAGGTCTGCACCTTGTTGTTGCTGCTGCGGGCCAGGTAGTAGTCGTGGATTTGGCTGTCGTATTGCGCCAGCAGGGCGCGATCGAGCGTCTCTGGATAGCGATTCTCGTGCACCACCAGCGCGCGGGGCAGCCTGGGCTTCTGCTCCGGCTGCTGGGCGGGATGGCCCAGACAAAGGCCGAACAGCGGGATCACCTGATGGGGCAACCCCAGCAGCTCGCTCACCGCCGCCGGGTTGTTGCGAATGCCGCCGATGTAGACGCCGCCCAGGCCCAGGGACTGGGCCGACAGCAGGGCATTCTGGGCCATCAGGGCCCCGTCGATGGCGCCGATCATGAGCTGCTCCACGAAGCCGGTCTGGGCCTCCGGCACTATCTGGCTGTGGCGCTGATAGTCGGCGCAAAACAGCAGGAACTCCGCCGCCTCGGCCACGTAGGCCTGGTGCCCGGCCAGCTCGGCCAGGGTGGCGCGCAACCCCTTGTCCGTCACCCGGATAATGCTGTTGGCCTGCAGGAAGCTGGAGCTGGAGGCGCTCTGGGCTGCGCTCAGTATCTGATCGAGTTGCGAGGCGCTGATGGGCTCTGGGGTGAACTGACGAATGGAGCGATGGGAAAGAATGAGATCTATGGTCGGGTTCATGGTGCCTCCAAAATGAAGGTCACACTGTACCCAAAAAAAACGAGGGGCCCAAGGCCCCTCGTCACCCTCAGGGGGCAGGATAGACATAGGGGGCCTGCAGCCCGAGCGGGAAGCCCAGCGCCCAGTAGAGCAGCAGGAAGCAGGTCCAGCTCACCAGGAAGGCCAGGGAGTAGGGCAGCATCATGGAGACCAGGGTACCAATCCCGGTGCTCTTCACATACTGCTGGCAATAGACCACCACCAGGGGGAAGAAGACCATCAGCGGGGTGATGATGTTGGAGGCGGAATCCCCTACCCGATAGGCGGCCTGGGTCAGCTCGGGCGAAATCCCCACCGCCATCAGCATGGGCACCAGGATGGGGCTGATGAGCGCCCACTTGGCCGAGGCCGACCCCACCACCAGGTTGACGCTGGCGGTGAGCAGTATCATGCCGACTATGGTCACCTCCCCCGGCAGCGCCAGGGCGTGAAGCACCTCGGCGCCGGAGAGGGCCAGCAGGGTCCCCAGGTTGGAATCACCGAACGCCTTGATGAAGAGGGCACAGAAGAAGGCCATCACCATGTAGGAGCCCATCTTGTTCATGGTGGCCGACATGGCATCGATCACATCCTTGCCGCTCTTGAAGCTCCCCGCCACGAAGCCGTAGACGATGCCGGGCAAGATGAAGAGCAGGAAGATGAGGGGCACGATGGACTTCATCACGGGCGCCGCGAAGGTGGTGAGCGATCCATCCGGTGCCCGCATCGGCGAGTCGTCCGGGGACAGGGCCAGCCCCAGCAGCACCACGGCTGCCAGCATGGCAAACCCGGCCCAGTTGAAGGCCCGGCTCTCCTGCGTGCTGTAGCGCCCCATCTCGTCGGCACTCTCCAGATCCTCGTTGAGGGGCACCTGCTTGAGGCGCGGCTCCACTATCTTCTCGGTGACAAACCAGCCCACGCAGATGATCAGCAGGGAGGAAGCGCCGGTGAAGATGATGTTGCACAGGGTGTTGACCATGTAGTCGGGGTCGAGCAGTTGGGCCGCCGACTGGGTGAACCCCTGCAGCAGGGCATCCCCGCCGGAGGGCAGGAAGTTGGCGGCGAAGCCACCGGAGACCCCGGCAAAGGCTGCGGCTATGCCCGCCAGCGGATGACGGCCCGCCGCATGGAAGATGATGCCGCCGATGGGGATCACCAGCACATAGCCCGCATCTGCCGCCGTATGGCTGACAATGGCCACCAGGATCAGCATGGGGGTCAGGAAGCGCGCTGGGGTGACCTTGAGCAACTTCTTCAGGCCGGTGTTGATGAAGCCGGACTGCTCTGCCACCCCGACCCCCAGCATGGCCACCAGCACTATGCCAAGGGGCGCAAAGCCGGTGAAGGTGGTGACCATGCTGGCGAGAAACTCGGCCAGCCCTGCCCCGGTCAACAGGTTGTTGACCACCACGGCCTCCCCGGTGCGGGGATTGACCAGATCGAAGGAGAACTGGGAGCCTATCCAGGAGCCGACCCAGACGATCAGCAAGGCATAGAGGAACAACATGGCGGGATCCGGCAGCTTGTTGCCCGCCTTCTCGACCCCGTTGAGGAAGCGGTTCAACCAGCCATTGGGAGGGGCCGGACGCTCGTTCACTGCTGCTTGACTCATTATGGTGATACTCCATTACCAAGGAATGAGCGCGCATACTAGCGATAACGTCTAATGAATCCCATGATATGAGACAAAAATTCGATTAATTATGTTTAATTTGGCATGTCGCGCTCCTGAAATGAGACATGCCGCACATTGTCAGCTGTGGTATCAGGCGCCGATCAGCGGATAGTGGCCAAGCTTGCAGCGGATCCCGAAGCCTGCCGCCGCCACCTCCTCCGGGGTCATGGGCGTGCTGAACAGGAATCCCTGGAAGACGTGACAGCCCTGGGCCCGCAGGGCCGCCAGCTCGTGCTCGTCCTCCACCCCTTCCGCCAGGATCCCGAGCCCCAGGCTGGTGGCCATGGCCACGGTGGCCCGGATCACCGGCAGGTTCAGCCCGACCACGAAGGAGCGATCCAGCTTGATGGTGTCGATGGGCAGACGGTTGAGGTAGGCGAGCGACGAGTAGCCGGTGCCAAAATCGTCGATGGCGATCTTGATCCCCTGCTCGCTCAGGGCGTCGAGGATCTCGATGCAGCCCTTCATGTCCAGCATCAGCACGGTTTCAGTCAGCTCCAGCGTCAACAGGCCCGCCTCGACATTGGACTCCCTGAGCTGCTGCGCCACCTGCCCCGGCAGGGAGGCGGAGAGCTGGAAGCCGGAGAGGTTGACCGAGACCGGCACCCGCACCTGCCATTGGCGCTGCCACTCCCCCATCTGGGCCAAGGCGGTGGCGAGCACCCAGCTCCCTATTTCACGAATGAGCCCCATCTCTTCGGCCAGCGGGATGAACTCCGCCGGCGAGACGTGCCCGAGCACGGGGTTGTACCAGCGCAGCAGGGCCTCGAAACCGATGAGCTTCCCCTGGGCCACGTCCACCTGAGGTTGATAGCGCAGGCTCAGCTCCCCCCGGCCGACGGCCTTGGCCAGAAACTGCTTCAGGGTCAGCTTGCGGTGCAGGCTCTGCTGCATGCTGGGGGTGAAGCGCTGCCAGCGCAGGCGCCCCATCTGCTTGGCCTGGTACATGGCCATGTCGGCACGGGTGATGAGGTTGTCGCCATCATCGGCGTCGTCCGGGTAGATGGCGATGCCGATACTGCCGCCTATGGTGACCTCGGGCACTCCGCTCAGTTGCAGCGGCTTGCTCATCTGGGAGAGCATGAGATCCGCCACTTCCTGCGCCCGCTCGCTCGCCTGGTTGAGAGGCACCAGGGCGGTGAACTCGTCTCCACCGAGCCGCGCCAGCTCCACGTCCCGCGGGCAGATCTGCTTGAGCCGACCGGCCACCCGTTCCAACAGGCGATCCCCCGCCTTGTGGCCATAGTTGTCATTGACCAGCTTGAAGTTGTCGAGATCCATGAACACCAGGGCGAAGCGCCCCCCCAGGCCGCAGTAGGCCTCGAGGGACTTCATCAGGCCGTAGCGATTGAGCAGGCCGGTGAGGGAGTCGTGCCAGGCTAGGTGACGGTGTTCGAGCTCCTCGAGCTTGCGATCCGTGATGTCCCGCATGGTCAGCAGGATCCGGGCCCCCTGCTGGATGTGGCGGAACTGATACTGGAACCAGCGCATTCCCTTCTGGGTCCGGCACTCACCCTCGGCCACCACCTCCCCCACCCGGGAGAGCCGGGTGTAGAAAGCCTCATCGCAGCCGGAGAAAACCTGGGTCAGCTGGCTGATGCCGGTGCCGAAGCACATGTCGAAATGGTGGTTGCCGCTCTCGAGGCACCCCTCGTTGTCGAACAGACAGGCCAGGGTGTCACCGGTGGCGAGGGAGGATTCCTGATAGAGGGTATCGGCATCGATGACCGCCTCCGTCATCATCATCTGCCGTCCGGCGAGCTGGATACCGGAGAGGCGCAGATAGACCTGTTTCTTGACCCCCTTGGGGGAGAGGGTCCACCACTCGTTGTAACTGCGATCCTGTTGAAAATCACCGAGATAACGCTGCAACAGCAGATCGATGGCGGCGGCCATGTCGGCCGAAAAATCGCGCGATTGCAGCTCGGACAGGGAACTCGCCTCCCACAATCCCAGGGCGGAGTCATTGGCCCAGTAAATGTGGTGACGCTGGATGTCATAGACCCAGATGGGCGTATGGAGCACATCCATCGCGGTGAGCAGGCGTTCGTCTAGCGTATTCATGTTGAGTGATGATTCATGCTGAAAGCTCATGGCAGAACCGGCCTGGATCCGCGTTTGGTCAACGCGTCCGTGCTGGTACAAAATCCGTTCCGGCCCATAATCTGGAAACAGGCGAGCGAAAAAGGCCGAAATCATATGAAAACGCTACATGTGATCCCCATGGTCAGGAGAAATGGACTCACACTGATATTGTTGGGCATGGTCATAACCATTACTATGATTTTTATACTTTTTTTCCTTCGCGAACAACTGTTAATGCCCGTCATTTTCCTCCTGTTGGCTGGCCTGATGACAATTCTTGTCGGGGCACTGAAACTGTCTGAGCCTCATTTTAGTCTCTCTCTGTGTCAGGATTGCCTGCAATATCACCATAAGTACGGCGGTTGGATCCTGAAATGGAGAAATATTCAGCGAATTGACCAGCCACGTATCCATTTAGGGTGGGATCTGGTGCCCCTGCCCTACATTGGTTTGAAGATAAAGGATTACGACGATTTTTTGACGCTGATCACACCCAGGCTGGCCGTTCGCCTGTTGACCGAGCAGCGCGCCGTGCTGTTGCAGGCAATGAGCAGCGAGCGCCCGGACTGCCTCACCGGAGGCTGCGGCGCCGGCTTGTTGGGAGAGGGGCTGCTGGAAGAGAGCCGCTTTCGCTCCTCCTCGGGCCAGCAATACGAGGGGGTGATCGCAATGCTGGGCAACCGCATGACCCGGCTGCGTGACCTGCTGGGTTATGACCTTCTCGTACCGGACAACAGCCTGGACAGATCCCCTGTCGACTTCGTCCGTTTGCTCAATCAGTACCAACGCGAGTCGAATCTAATCCAGATCAATTAAACGCCGGATTGCGCTTGCCAAGCCTGGCGACTCTTCATAAGGTCACGGGCTTGTTACAAACACCCCCCAAGCCGCTTATGAAGTACATCGAAGAGTTCTATCTGTTCGTCAAGGTGGTGCAAGAGGGCGGTTTCTCCCACGCCGCCGCCGCGTTGGGCATGCCGACCGGCACCATCAGTCGACGCATCTCCCAACTGGAAGAACAGCTCGGGTGCGCCTTGCTGCACCGATCCACTCGCAAGCTGCGCCTCACCGACGAGGGGCTGCGCTATTACGAGCGCCTGTGCACGCCGCTGGCCGAAATCGAGCAGGCAACCGGCGAGATCCAGGGTCAGGAGACGGACATCAGCGGCCTCATCCGCCTCGCCGCGCCCATCGCCCTCTCCAACACCATCCTGGTCGACATGCTGGCGGACTTCGGTCTGCGCTATCCCGGGGTGCAGTTCGACATCAGCCAGACCAATGACCAGGCCCCCCTCTGTGATCAGGACAGGGATCTGGTGTTCTTCAACGGCGAGCTTTCCCAGACCCTGCCCAATGCCCTCTGCCTCGGCCACATCGAGTACGGCCTGTTTGCCTCCCCTCTTTATCTGGAGAAGATGGGCATCCCCTCCCATCCGGCGCAACTGGAAGAGCACGATCTCATCTATTGCTGGCCCCACCAGCACTGGCAGCTGAGCGGGCGGGATCAGCAGACGGTGCAGATCAAGCGGACACCGCGCCTGAGCGTCAACCAGACCCAGGCCGCCGTGCGGGCCGCCCGGCGCCACCTCGGCATCGTCAATGCCCCTCTGCACTATGTGCACCCCTTCCTGCAAGACGAGCAACTGGTCGCCGTGCTGCCGGACTGGCAGTCGGGCAAACGCCCCTTCTACATGCTCCATTGCCAGCCCCGGTTCACGCCGTTGCGTGTTAAGATGTTTGCCAATTTCGTCGAGAAATACTCCGTACGCTATCGCCATCATCAACGGGACGATCAATTTTTGCCGGCCATGCCGCTGCCCGTTGCATCTGACGGTTGATCGCCCACACTTAGCGCAATCCTCGTTGCACAGGTCGGCTAACACTATGAATGTATTGATATGTGATGACTCGGGGTTCGCTCGCAAGCAGTTGATGCGCGCCCTGCCTGCCGGCTGGAATGTCACCCTGCATCAGGCCGCTGACGGCCTGGAAGGGGTCGAGCAGATCCTGATGGGCCACGGCGATCTGATCTTTCTCGATCTGACCATGCCGGAAATGGACGGCTATGGCGTGCTGGAGACCCTCAAGCGGGAGGGATTGCGCAACAAGGTGATCGTGGTCTCCGGCGATATCCAGCCGGAAGCCCATGCCCGCGTCATGGCGCTCGGGGCCCTCGATTTCATCAAGAAACCGGCGTCTCCGGAAACCCTGCTTGCCCTGCTCCAGCGGCACGGCTTGTGGCAACCGGCACCGCACGCGGCCACCTCCCCTGCCCTTGCCGAACGACAACCCATCGAGTCCCCCGTCCTGCTCACCCCCGAGCTGCGGGATGTCTATCAGGAGCTCGCCAACGTCGCCATGGGCCAGGGAGCCAATCTGCTGGCCCGCCTGCTGGACGCCTTCGTGCTGCTGCCCATTCCGAACGTCAACGTGCTGGAGGTCTCCGAGCTGCACATGACCCTCTCGGCCGCCGCGGAGTCGGACACCCTCTCCGCCGTCTGCCAGGGTTTCATCGGGGCCGGCATCGCTGGCGAGGCGCTGCTGCTGTTTCACGATGCCAGCTTCCAGGATCTGGCACGCCTGATGAACCATCAGGGGGTGCTGGATCACAACGCCGAGCTGGAGCTGCTGATGGATACCGCCAACGTCTTGATCGGGGCCTTCCTGCGCGGCTACGCCAACCAGCTCGACACTCCCTTCAGCCAGGGCCATCCCGTGGTGCTCGGTCAGCACAGGCCCATTAGAGATCTCATTCGCACCAACCAGAGCCGCTGGCGCCGCACCCTGGCCATCGAGATCAACTACCGGGTGCAGGGTTATGCGGTACAGTGTGACCTGCTGCTGCTGTTCACCGAAGACTCCATCGCCACCATGAACAACAAGATCATGCATATGCTCTAGCGGTGTGACCCCATCGCCAGCATCAATAACAAGATCATGCATATGCGCTAGCGGTGTGATCCCATCGCCAGCATCAACAACACAGACTCAGGCACCAGGAGTGACCATGGAAATCCGGGAATTTCATTGGCTGATGAACATAGTCCAGAACCTGGACGTGGGGCTGGTCGTGCTCGACAAGAGCTACCGGGTACAGGTATGGAACGGCTTCATGGAGAGCCATAGCGGCCGACTGGCCGGCGAGGTGCGCGATCAGGTGCTGTTCGACCTCTTCCCCGACGTGGACCGCGCCTGGCTGGAGCGCAAGGCCAACATGGTGTTCAAGCTCAACAACCGCGCCTTCAGCACCTGGGAGCAGCGCCCCTATCTGCTGCGCTTCTCCAACTATCGCCCCATTACAGGCTCGGCTCCCCACATGTACCAGAACCTGACCCTGGTGCCCCTGGCCGATTTTGGCGGCGAGGTCACCCATCTGGCCATCATGATCTACGACACCACCGACGAGGCCATGCTGATCAGGGGCCAGCGCCAGGGGTGAGCCCTCGGCACAGAGACACAAGAAGGGCGCCATCAGGCGCCCTTCTTTCCATACTTGCCGATCACCTTCAGCCGTTCAGGAACTCGGTGAAGGCATCGATCACCTCGTCGATGTCGTCATCGGTGATCTGCAGATGGGTCACCAGCCTCAGCTCCCCATAGCCGGAGAAGAGGATGCCGCGCTCCTTCATGAAGCCGAGCAAGGTGGCAGGATCCCCCTGGGTCAGGCGCAGGAACACCATGTTGGTCTGCACCTCTTCCATATTGAGCGCGACGCCTGGCAAGGAAGCCAGCCCCTCTGCCAGACGCCGGGCGCGGCGATGATCGTCCACCAGCCGGGTGACGTGCTGATCCAGGGCAAAAAGTGCGGCCTGGGCCAGGATCCCAGCCTGGCGCATGCCGCCCCCCAGCATCTTGCGCAGCCGTCTGGCCCGCGCGATGAAACCATGGGAACCCACCAGCAGTGAACCGACCGGCGCACCCAGCCCCTTGGAGAGGCAGACGGAGATGCTGTCGAAAGGAGCCGCTATGGCCGCGACCGGCTCACCGCTCGCCACCACGGCATTGAAGAGGCGGGCCCCGTCCAGGTGCAGCAACAAGCCGTGCTCATCCACAAAATCGCGCATCTCGCGCAGGTAATGCAGCGGCAGCACCTTGCCATTGTGGGTATTTTCAAGGCACACCAGCCGGGTCTGGACGAAGTGGGCATCATCGGGGGCGATGGCGGCCCGCACGTCCTTAAGCGCCAGGGTACCGTCGGCCTGCATGGGAACAGACTGCAGAGCCACCGAGCCCAGCACGGCGGATCCTTGCGCCTCGTAGCGATAGATGTGAGAGGCCGAGCCCAGCACGGCCCCTTCTCCACGCTGGCAGTGGCTCATCATCGCCAGCAGGTTGGACATGGTGCCGGATGGCACGAATAGGGCCGCCTCCTTGCCCAGCAGCTCGGCACCCCGTCGCTCCAGGGCATTGATGCTGGGATCTTCCCCATAGACATCATCACCCACCTCGGCGTGCAGCATGCTCTGGCGCATGGCCTCCGTGGGCTGGGTCACGGTATCACTTCGTAAATCGATATAGCGCATGTCATCCTCCTGATGCAGGAGGATGACATTAACCAGCCGGGACTGTGCTGGCAAGGGATGGGGGGCGGGAATGTGAGCCCTGCGGCTCACCAGGGCAGCGGCTGGCCGCGCAAGTCCACGAAGCGGCCAGAGTGCGCCTGGTTCAGCGAGGCCAGGAGATCCAGCAACAACGGTGCCACCAGGGCGGGATCCTGCAACAGGGCCGGGTCAATCTCCTGTCGGAAGGGTTGCTGCATGGGGGTATCCATGAGTCCAGGATGAACCGTGATGACCCCGGCACCGGGGAATCGCTCGGCCCACTCGGCGGCCAGGATCCGGGATCCCATGTTGAGGGCTGCCTTGCTCATCCGATAGCTGTAACGGCGAGCAGGCTCCCTATGAGCCTCTCCCAGGCTGCCCGCCAGATCGGAGAGGGTACAAAGCCACAGCCGACTCTCGAACGTCATCAGCCGGCTCAGGCTAGCGCCAAGAGCCAGGTGGGGCCAGGCATTGGCCTGCAGGCTTTCGCCAAGCCACTGGGGGGTTACCTCCTCCACTCGTCGCTCCGGCATGTGGCTGAGATCGTGCAGCAGACCTATGGTGTTGATCACCACATTCGGCAGGGTGGCGGTGTCATAGAGGGTGAACAGGGCGTCGAAGGAGAGCGGGTCCACCTCCTGCAACGGGAAATAGCAGGCCGGATCCAGCCCTTTGGGCAGTTGTCTGCCCGCCAGCAACCACTCTTCGCCACGGCTGGCGAGCTCATGGGCCAGGGCCCCTCCCAATCCACCACTGCCCAGGATCAGATAACTCATCTGTGTGTCCTTGGTTTTGTCCTTTGCTTAGAGGGTATCAGAAGAATGGCAGGCTGCCGCTGGCCTGCGGCCTCAGGCCTCTGCCAGGTGACGTCCGAACTCCCTCGCACGCGCCAGATCCAGAAAACCGTCCGCCTGCTTGTGGCTGCGCAAAAACTGATAGTAGGCGAGCAGGGTCACCAGATGCTGCTCGTCCGGCAGCGGCTGGCCGGGGAGCGTCTCCTGCACCAGCGCCCCCGCCGCCGCCAGCGCGTCCCTGTCCACCACCTCGGCCTGGCGGTAGAGATAGCCGCAGCCGGTGGCGAGCCATTCCAGGGAGCAGTTGGCCCCCATGGCGATCTGGTTCGCCTTGCCAAGGCCGGGCCCGGCCCCTTTCAGATACTTGCGGATCAGAGCCTCACTCAGCCCCACTTTGCGGGCAAAGGCGCTGACGCTGCCCTCCCCGATCAGGCTCTGCAGCCTGGCGGCAAATCCTTCCATCACACTCTCTCCTCTCACTGGCATGCTGGCCACGGTCAGTGGGGTGGTCAGAACCATAGTTCGAATTCGCAAAGGGGGTATTATTGCCTTGTCCGCCAGAAGAGACCAAGATGCTGGCAGCATTCATTCTGCCTTTATTTTTCCGTCTCTTTATCCGTAGAGGAGTCACCATGTCCGTATCCCGTCTTGCCCTGCACCATCAAGGCCCCACCTTCTCCCGCCTCATCATGGGCTACTGGCGCCTGATGGAGTGGCAACTCTCCCCGGCCGCCCTGCTGGATCTGATGAAATACCACCTGGATCTCGGGGTCACCACCATAGATCACGCCGATATCTACGGCGGTTACCAGTGCGAGGAGGCCTTCGGCCAGGCCCTGCGTCTGGAGCCCTCCCTGCGCAGCCGGATGGAGATTGTCAGCAAGTGCGGCATCGCCCTCACCGCCAAGCCGGAACACGCTCTCAATCACTACAACACCAGCAAGGGCCACATCGTCGCCAGCGCCGAGGCCTCCTTGCAAAAGCTCGGCACCGATCACCTGGATCTGCTGCTGATCCACCGCCCCGACCCTCTGATGAATGCCGACGAGGTGGCCGAGGCCTTCATCAGCCTCAAGCAGGCGGGCAAGATCAAGCACGCCGGCGTCTCCAACTTCACTCCCCACCAGTTCGCGCTGCTGCAATCCCGCCTGCCCTTCCCCCTGGTCACCAACCAGCTGGAGATCTCGCCGCTGCATCAGGAAGGGACGCTGGATGGCGCTCTGGATCAGTGCCAGCAACTGGGCATCAAGCCCATGGCCTGGTCCTGCCTCGGTGGCGGACGGTTGTTCAACGATCCTGCCTATGCCCCGCTGCGGGCCGAGCTCGAGCAGATCCGCCAGGAGCTGGGGGCCCAGACCATGGAACAGGTGGTCTACGCCTGGGTGATGATGCTGCCGAGCCAGCCGCTGCCGCTCATCGGCTCGGGCAAGCGGGAGCGGATCACCGCCGCCGTGGCGGCCGAATCCATCCAGCTCAGCCGCCAGCAGTGGTTCCGCATCCGCAAGGCCGCCCTGGGTTACGATGTGCCCTGATCCCGCCTGCCCCTGATCGCGAGGCAAACAAAAACGGCATGGATTGCTCCATGCCGTTTTTCGTTATCGAGACGATTCAACGATGGCGCTGAGGGCGGCCACGAGGTGCATCTGTCTTCGGTTTGGCCTGGTTGACCGTAATGGTACGGCCACCTATTTCGGTGCCATGCAACTCGGCGATGGCCTTCTCGGCATCCCCGTTGACAGGCATTTCAATGAAGCCAAACCCCTTGGACTGACCGGTATCGCGATCGATGATGATATCGACCTTGTCTACCTGCCCAAATTGGCTGAACACGTTTGTCAGTTCGTCGGCCGTCATCCGGTACGACAGATTACCTACGTAAATCTTCATGCCATCTACTCTCGATTCAAGGTGCCTTATCTATGCATCCACCGACCTGGAGTAAGGGCACAACCCCCCTGCCGGACCAGCCATGGCATCATGCCGTGGCACTCCCTGCTTCACAGCCCAAGTCGTTGATCTCTTGGACTATCGGAGCAGGAAAGATCAATTCGAATCAGAGGGAGTATCTGAGCTTTACGGTGAATTGTCGAGAAAATAGTCAGACCGGCTGCAGCGCGGCCAACAGCTTGTTCAGGGCCCGGCGGCTGTGCCAGGCCCGTTTAAAACCGAAGCGATAGACCCCAGGGGCCACCTCATGGGTGCCTTCCCGGGTCAGGCCCAGCAAGCTGGCGGCGTCGGCCAGGGTCTCTTCATCCAGCCCGAGATCCAGGCTGAAGTCGAGCCACTGACCATCGTGACCCACCTTGCGATCCCTCTCAATGCCCACCAGCGCCGCCTTCGGCAGGGCCAGGGCCCGGTCTTCGCCGCCGTTGAGCAGATAGAGGTGGTGATCGTCCCAGGCGAGCTCCGCCAACCGCCAGCGCTGCCAGTTGCGCGGCAACACCACCATCACTAGCACTATGCCGCCAAACACCAGACCGACCCAGGGCAGCAGCCCCATCTCGGGATACCCCAGCAAGAGCGCGGCCACCACAGTCCCCAGGCTCGCCAGCAACAGGCAGATCATGACCCCGTAGAAGCGCCGCGCCGGTGGCATCAGCCAGTTCACGCCCCCCTGCAATGCCAGTTCACTGACTCTCATTTCATCCTCCTCACATGATGGAAACGGCCCTGCCGCATTGGCGTTGGCACGCATTGTGCGCGAGCCCACCCATGGGTTGCAACCGGCGCGGCGGCACGGATGACGGCCAGCCGCAACTCTTGGTATGCTTGGGGCTGTCTGAGCCCGCCATCTTCAGGAGTCCCATGTTCGCCACTGCCCTGCTGCTCACCACCAGCGCCCTCTATGCAGAAGCCATCGGCGGCTACGCTGCCGGTTGCCTGAAAAATGCCGTGGCCCTGCCGCTGACAGGGCCCGGCTATCAGGTGATCCGCAGCAAGCGGCTGCGCTATTACGGTCACCCCGACCTCATTCACTACCTGCAGGGCCTGGCCAACCAGACCAGGCTGGCCGGCATGCCGGATCTCTATATCGCCGATCTCGCCATGGCCCGGGGCGGCCCCTTCACCTCTGGTCATCGCAGCCACCAGACCGGCCTCGATGCCGACATCTGGTTCCGGATGGCCGACAGACCCATCAGCCAGTGGGAGCAGGATGCCCCCAAGGAGTGGGCGCTGATCGACGAGCCCAGCTACCGTATGCTGCCCGGCCGTTTCGGCTCCCAGCAACTCACCCTGCTGCGCCTCGCTGCCAACAAGCCCGAGGTGGCGCGCATCTTCGTCAACCCCGTCATCAAGGCCGAGGTGTGCAAACGGGCGGCCGATGAACCCTGGGTCGCCAAGCTGCGCCCCTGGGTCGGCCACTTCAGCCACTTCCACGTCAGGTTGCGCTGCCCGGTGAACAGCCCGGATTGCCAGCCCCAGGCCCCCATCCCCCCCGGCAACGGCTGCGATGCCGAGCTGGCCTCCTGGCTCAAGGACAAACCCCAGTTGCCCAAGGTCTCCATGAGCTACCGAGCCCCCGCCCTACCGAGGCGTTGTGAGGGCTGACCACAAGCTGCTATGGTGAGCCGATATCCGTCAGAAATTTCAATGGAGAACAACAAGATGGCCATTTCACTCCGGCACAGGGCCACCCAGTGCCTGCTGACTTTCACCCTGCTGCTGGGATTGACCGGGTGCGGCATGAACAACATCCCCACCCTGGATGAGCAGGTCAAGGCGAGTTGGGGCCAGGTCGAGAACCAGTACCAGCGCCGGACCGATCTCATTCCCAACCTGGTGGCGACCGTCAAGGGGTACGCCAGCCACGAGCAGGAGACCTTGAAGGCGGTGACCGATGCCCGCGCCCGGGTCGGCAGCCTGCAGGTGAGCGACCCCGCCCAGCTCAAGGCCTTTGAAGCGGCCCAGGATCAGCTCTCCAGCGCCCTCTCCCGCCTGATGGTGGTGGTGGAGCGCTACCCGGATCTGAAAGCGGATCAGCAGTTCCTGACCCTGCAGGCACAGCTGGAAGGCACCGAGAATCGCATTGCGGTGGCGCGGCGCGACTACATAGAGGCGGTGCGCCAGTTCAATACCGAGATCCGCACCTTCCCGGGGGTCATCTGGTCCAAGCTGCTCTATTCGGATCTCGAGGCCAAGCCCACGTTCAGCGCCAAGCCCGGTGCCGATGAGGCGCCCAAGGTCAGCTTCCAATGACGATGATGTTGCGCGCGCTGCTCCCCTTGCTGCTGCTCTGGACGACAACGCTGCAAGCCGCCCCCGCCTTTCCGCCGTTAAGTGGGCGTGTGGTGGATGAGGCGGCCCTGATGTCTCGCAAGCAGGCCCACCAGCTGACCCAGCAACTGGCCGCCTTCGAGAAGCGCAGCGGCATCCAGCTGGTGGTGGTCTCCATCGACAGCCTCGATGGGGAGACCATAGAGGAGTACGGCTACCAGCTCGGTCGCCACTGGGGCATAGGCCAGAAGGGCAAGAACAACGGCGTGCTGCTGCTGATCGCCCAGGATGAGCGCAAGGTGCGCATCGAAGTGGGTTATGGCCTGGAAGGAGCTCTGCCCGATGCCATCGCCGCCAACATCATCCAGACCCGGATCCTGCCCGCCTTCAAGCGCGGCGACATGGTGGCCGGCGTGGTCGCCGGCAGCCAGGGCATCATGCAGGCCCTGGCCGGGGAGTATCAGCCCGTAGACAACGCCAGCAAGGAGGAGAAGCAAGGCGGCCCCTGGCTCTTCATCCTGGTAGTGATAGTGATGATCGTGCTGCATAACCTGCGGGGGGGCGGTGGTGGCGGCGGTCGCGGCCGGCGCAACGCCGCCTATCTGGTCGGCGGTTTCGGTGCCGGACGCACCGGCGGCGGTTTTGGGGGCGGCGGTGGTTTCAGTGGCGGCGGTGGCAGTTTTGGTGGCGGCGGTGCTTCCGGCGGTTGGTAATCAGGGAACAAGAGACAACAAGATGATTTCGAAACAGTTCTATCACACCTTGCAGGCCAGGGTACGGCAGGCCGAGCAGGCCACGGACGCCGAACTGGTCACAGTGCTGGCCCCGGCCAGCGATGGCTATCGCTATATTCCGACCCTCTGGGCCGCGCTGCTGGCCATGCTCACTCCTCTGCTGGTGTTCCAGCTCGGCTTCTGGCTCGGCTGGTACGAGATCCTGCTGGTGCAGTGGTCGGTCTGGTTGCTGCTGAGCCTGCTGTTCCACTGGACCCCCATCAAGATGCGGCTGATCCCGAAAAAAGTGCGTCAGCACAGGGCGGCACTGATGGCCCGCCTGCAATTTGTCGAGCAGGGGCTGCACCGCACCCGCGACCGGCTCGGGGTGCTGATCTTCGTCTCGGTGGCGGAGCACTATGTGGAGATCCTGGTGGATGACGGCATAGCCCAGCACATAGACAACGCGCAGTGGCAGCAGATCATCGACGACTTCGTGGTACGGGTGCGCAACAAGGAGGTGGAACAAGGCTTCCTCGAGTGCGTGGATCGCACCAGCGCCATCCTGACCGATGCGTTTCCGGCCACCCGGGATCAAAACGAGTTGCCCGACAGCCTGATCATTTTGGACAAACCTTGATCGGGCTTAAAAAACCGGCATTCTGTTCAAGGGATAGGCATTCGATAAAGATTCTGAAAAATAAGGGGAAAAGTGTTTGACCCCGAGTCAGCTTTCCCCTAAATTACGCCCCGTTCCAGCGCAACGGCGCAGCGAACGACGTGGTGATTGAACACGTGAAGCAGCAGTCGAAAATTTGGTGAGGTGTCCGAGTGGCTGAAGGAGCACGCCTGGAAAGTGTGTATACGGCAACGTATCGAGGGTTCGAATCCCTCCCTCACCGCCAAATTATAAAAAACCGACCTCAGGGTCGGTTTTTTTGCATCTGGGTTACCGTGTTCCCTGATGCGCATAGAGGGAGGGTGAGAACCCTCGCCGGGTTCGAGCAGAGCGGCTTGCCGCGATGAACGGCCAGAGGCCGCCCCGAAGGGGTGAGCCACGCAGTGGCAAATCATCCCTTCCTCACCGCCAAATTGAAAAACCGACCTCAGGGTCGGTTTTTTGCTTTTGGTCTTCGCCGATACACGCAAGCGCCGAGGGGGAGAAGGTCAACCGCCACCACCAGCCCTCGCATACCATTCCATCCTTTTTCATCACCGATATTTCAGGGCCATTCTCCCATTTCATCAGGATGTCACCCTGCCCGGTTGCAGCCTTGCAGCCATGTTCACGTCCGCCAGCCCTCATGATCCCGCGACTCGGGCCGACACAGGAAGGTGGAGCCATGTCGGTATCCTCTCGGATATTGCTCACCGATTGTATTTCGTTTTGAAAAACTGATAGTTAAATAGCTACACTAGCCACACACATCGCATAGGGATATGGACAAATGAGTCTTATCGGTTTGCTGCTGGCCCTGGCTGCCATCCTGGGCGGCAACCTCATCGAGGGGGGGCATCCCAGCGCCCTGCTCGATCTCCCCGCCTTTCTCATCGTGATCGGGGGAACCGTGGGAGCCGCACTGACCCAGTTCCCCTTCTCCGTGGTCGGCAAGACCTTCAAGCGCTTCAAGTGGCTCATCTCTCCCCTGCGCCTCGACATGCTGGAGCAGGCTCAGCTACTGGAGACCCTGGCAGGCAACGCCCGGCGCAGCGGCATGCTGGCACTGGAGGGGATGATCGATGACATCAAGGATCCCTTCCTGCAAAAAGGGGTGCAGATGATGGTAGATGGCTACGAGAAGACCAAGATCCACGAGGTGCTGGAAAACGAGATCGAATTCGAGCAGGAAGATCTCGAGCAGACCGTCAAATTCTACGAGGCCATGGGGGGCTACTGCCCGACCATGGGGATAGTCGGGGCCGTGTTCGGCCTCATTCACGCCATGGGGCTGCTGGATGCACCGGACAAGCTCGGTGGTGCCATCGCGGTGGCCTTCATCGCCACCATCTACGGGGTCGGCGCCGCCAACCTGATCTTCCTGCCCTTTGGCAACCGCTACAAGGGCTTCGCCCACCAGATCCGCCACTACAAGGAGATGACCCTGACCGGCATCCTCTGCATAGTGGACGGTGAGTCACAACAGCGGCTGCAAGTGACCCTTGAACCCTACCTCGGAGGCCATGGTGGCGAAAAAGAAAAAGGCTGAGGCACCGGAGAACCATGAGCGCTGGCTGGTCTCCTATGCCGACTTCATGACCCTGCTGTTTGCCCTGTTCGTGGTGCTCTACTCCTTCGCCATGGCCAAGCAATCGGAGACCCGGGTGCTGATCCAGGGCTTTATCGAGTCGCTTGGCAAGATAGGCCTCATCTCTCTGCCTGCCGGCTCTCCCGTGATGCAGGGGGGGACCGGCATTCTGGAGCCGGAGTCCAAGACCACACCGGGCACCTCTCAGAAAGAGGAAGTGCTGGACAACCAGGCGCCGGCCGCCGCAGCCGATCCCTTCAACGAGGCCATAGGCGCCTCGGAGAAACCCAGCGCCACCGAGTCATGGCCCCACAAGACCAAGGAGCAGGAGTGGGCCACCCTCACCAAGCAAAAACTGGATCAGCAGCTCAAGAGCCAGATTGAATCCAAGGAGATCGAGGTGGAACAGCTCGGCAGCCAGCTGGTGATCCGCATCGGCGAGAAGACCCTATTCCCGGCCGACTCGGCCTTCCTGCAGCCCCAGTTCATCCCCCTGGTCAACAAGGTCTCCGACGTGCTGGCCGATATTCCGGGCATGGTGGTGGTCACTGGCCATACTGACAACTCCCAGGCCCCGGTGGAGCTCTATCGCAACAACTGGGAGCTGTCGGTGCTGCGAGCCGCCACCATAGTCCATACCCTGCTCACCAACCCCAAGCTGGATTCACGCCGCGTCATCGCCCAGGGCGTGGCGGACACCCAGCCCCGCTTTGCCAACGACACCCCGGCCCATCGCCAGGCCAATCGCCGGGTGGAGATAGTGCTCTCCCAGGGCAAGGCGGCGGAACAAGCCCTTCCCCTCCTCGCCCCCTGATGAAAAGACCCCGCCATGCGGGGTCTTTCGTTTTGTCGATTAGTTTGTTTTTTGCACCATTTCGCCATTTCTCCCACCGCGTAAAAGCAATTGAAAATGATTCTCAAATGAGAAAATTGACCCCGCTAGCAAAACGCGATTTTCCCCCTATTGATTAATAATTAATCCTTTGAAATGACATGTAAATCAGTATGAAAGTGGCATACTACGTAGCATCCTTGTTAAGTCACATGATTAATTCGGTTAGGGAAAACCTATATGTTTGCTGATATTGCTGTCCAGCATTGGGCCTTTGCTGTCTACGTCATTGGGGCCATCTGCATCTGTCTGACCATGATAGGCGTCGCCGCCTTGCTGGGGGGACGAGCCTATGGCCGTGCCAAAAACAGGCCCTTCGAATCGGGCATCGACTCCGTCGGCAATGCCCGTCTGCGTTTCTCCGCCAAGTTCTATCTGGTCGCCATGTTCTTCGTCATCTTCGACGTCGAGGCGCTCTATCTCTTCGCCTGGTCCGTCTCCGTTCGGGAGAGCGGCTGGGTCGGTTTCATCGAAGCCACCATCTTCATCACCCTGCTGCTGGTAGGCCTCATCTACCTGTGGCGCATCGGTGCTCTCGACTGGGCCCCGAAGAAACGCGTCCTGACTGACAAGAAGCCAGACTGATTTACCGATTATCCCTTTGAGGTTGCACCATGAAGTACACCCTGACCCGGATTGACCCGGATGCGCCCGTTGAGCGCTACCCCCAGGAACAGCGCCAGACCGTCGATGACCCGCTGGCGCAGCAGGCGACCCGCGGCATCATGATCGGGCGCCTCGAAGAGGTGCTGCAAGACACCGTCAACTGGGGCCGCAAGAATTCCCTCTGGCCCTACAACTTCGGCATCTCCTGCTGCTATGTGGAGATGTGTACCGCCTTCACCTCCCCCCATGACGTGGCCCGCTTCGGCGCCGAAGTCATCCGGGCTTCGCCCCGTCAGGCGGATTTCATGGTGATCGCAGGGACTCCCTTCATCAAGATGGCGCCGGTCATCCAGCGCCTCTATGAACAACTGCTCGAACCCAAGTGGGTCATCTCCATGGGGGCCTGTGCCAACTCGGGCGGCATGTATGACATCTATTCCGTGGTGCAGGGGGTGGACAAGTTCCTGCCGGTCGACGTCTACATCCCGGGCTGCCCGCCCCGTCCCGAAGCCTTCCTGCAAGCCCTGATGCTGCTGCAAGACTCCATCGGCAAGGAGCGCCGCCCCCTCTCCTGGGTGGTGGGCGATCAGGGGGTCTACCGTCCCCAGATGCAGGCGGAGAAGGATCGCAAGCGGGAAGAGCGCATCCAAGTCACCAACCTGCGCACGCCGGATGAGATCTGACCATGAAACTGACTCGAGAATTCCCAAGCAACTACACCATGGCCCAGGGGCAGACGGCGGATCACGTCGATGCCCAGGTGGTCGGCGAGCTGTTCGCCCACTTCGGTGCCGAGCACTTCACGGTGCAGAGCACCCGTACCGGGGTGCCGGTGATCTGGCTCTCCCGCGATCTGCTGCTGGACGTGATGGGCTTTTTACAAAAGCTCCCCTCCCCCTTCGTGATGCTGTTTGATCTCAGCGCCACCGACGAGCGGATGCGCAGCCATCGTCACGGCCTGCCGGACAGCGACTTCACCGTCTTCTATCACCTCATCTCTATCGACCGTAACGCCGATGTGATGCTGAAGGTGCCGCTGATGGAGAGCGATCTGCACCTGCCCACCATCAGCCGCCACTTCCCCAACGCCAACTGGTACGAGCGGGAAGTCTGGGATCTGATGGGCATCACCTTCGACGGTCACCCCCATCTGACCCGCATCATGATGCCCAAGAGCTGGCAGGGACACCCGCTGCGCAAGGACTACCCGGCCCGCGCCACCGAGTTCGATCCCTTCATGCTCGATGCGGTCAAGCAGGATCAGGAGCAGGACAACCTGCTGTTCAAGCCCGAAGAGTGGGGCATGGCCCGTGGCAACGAGAACGAGGACTACATGTTCCTTAACCTCGGCCCCAACCACCCCTCGGCCCACGGTGCCTTCCGCCTGGTGTTGCAGCTCGACGGGGAAGAGATCCGCGACTGCGTGCCCGACATCGGTTATCACCACCGCGGTGCCGAGAAGATGGGCGAGCGCCAGTCCTGGCACAGCTACATCCCCTACACCGACCGGGTCGAGTACCTGGGGGGGGTGATGAACAACCTGCCCTATGTGCTGGCGGTCGAGAAGCTGGCGGGGATCAAAGTACCCAACCGGGTCGACATGATCCGGGTGATGATGGCGGAGCTGTTCCGCATCCAGAGCCACCTGCTGTTCCTTGGCACCTATATCCAGGACGTGGGGGCCATGACCCCTGTCTTCTTCACCTTCACCGACCGGCAGAAGATCTACACCATCATCGAGGCCATCACGGGCGCCCGCATGCACCCGGCCTGGTTCCGCATCGGCGGTGTGGCCCACGATCTGCCCACCGGCTGGGCCCGCCTCATCCAGGACAATCTGCTGAGCTGGCTGCCCAAGCGGTTGATGGAGTATGAAAAAGCCGCCATGCGCAACAGCATACTGCGCGGCCGCACCATCGGGGTCGCCGCCTACAACACGGCGCAGGCGCTCGCCTGGGGCACCACGGGGGGCGGTCTGCGGGCCACCGGCCTCAACTTCGATGTGCGCAAATGGCGCCCTTATTCCGGCTACGATCAGTTCGAGTTCGAGGTGCCGGTGGGCAGCAACGGGGATGCTTACGATCGCGCCACCGTTCGCATCGAGGAGATCCGCCAGAGCATGCGCATCATAGAGCAGTGCATGAAGAACATGCCGGCGGGGCCCTTCAAGGCGGATCACCCGCTCACTACGCCGCCCCCCAAAGAGCGCACCCTGCAGGACATCGAGACCCTGATCACCCACTTCCTGCAAGTGTCATGGGGCCCGGTGATGCCGGCCGCCGAGTCCTTCCAGATGATAGAGGCGACCAAGGGCGTCAACAGCTACTACCTGACCAGCGACGGCTCCACCATGAGCTACCGGACCCGGATCCGGACCCCGAGCTTTGCCCACTTGCAGCAGATCCCCTCGGTGATCCGTGGCCAGATGGTGTCGGACCTCATCGTCTACCTGGGCAGTATCGATTTCGTTATGTCAGATGTGGATCGTTGAGTCCTCTCGCCCCGGCCGACGGGGCGAAGGGCAAGACGCGCAGTAAAGGGAAAAGCCACAAAAGGTCAAGTCATGAGCCAATGTCAGTGTCACAATAACCAGACCCCCCAAGGGCAAGGGGCATGCAGCAGCACACAGGGCGATTTCGTCCTGAGCCAGGCTGAGCGCGATGCCATCGAACATGAGAAACACCACTACGAAGATCCCCGTGCCGCCAGCATAGAAGCGCTCAAGATAGTGCAGCAGGCCCGCGGCTGGGTGCCCGACGGCGCCATTCACGCCATCGGTGCCGAGCTCGGCATCCCCGCCAGCGACGTGGAGGGGGTCGCCACCTTCTACAGCCAGATCTTCCGCCAACCGGTGGGTCGCCACATCATCCGCGTCTGCGACAGCATGGTCTGCTACATCAACGGTCACGAGCAGTTGCTGGCCGGTCTGAAAGAGGTCGTCAATCTGGTCCCCGGCCAGACCTCCCCGGATGGCCGCTTCACCCTGCTGCCGGTCTGCTGCCTCGGCAACTGCGACAAGGGACCGGCCATCATGATAGATGACGATACCTATGGCAGACTCGATCCGGTGACGTTGCTGAAAACCCTGGAGGCTTACCCATGAGCATCCAGCCAGGCAAGACACTCGCCTCCCTCGGCACCGCCAACCGCATCCCCCGCGCCCCCGAGACCCATCCCCTCACCTGGCGGCTGCGTGATGACGGCCAGCCGGTGTGGCTGGAGGAATATCAGGCCAAACAGGGCTATGAAGCCGCCCGCAAGGCACTGGGCCAGATGAGCCCGGATGATATCGTCAGCACCGTCAAGGACGCTGGCCTCAAGGGGCGCGGCGGCGCCGGCTTTTCCACCGGGGTGAAGTGGGGCCTGATGCCCAAGGACGAGAGCATGAACATCCGTTACCTGCTCTGCAACGCCGACGAGATGGAGCCGAACACCTACAAGGATCGGCTGCTGATGGAGCAACTGCCCCACCTGCTGATCGAGGGGATGATCATCAGTGCCCGGGCCCTCAAAGCCTATCGCGGCTACATCTTCCTGCGCGGTGAATACGTGGATGCCGCCATCCACCTGCGCCGCGCGGTGGAAGAGGCCAAAGCGGCCGGTCTGCTGGGCAAGAACATCCTGGGCTCGGGCTTTGACTTCGAGCTGTTCGTCCACACCGGCGCCGGCCGCTACATCTGTGGCGAAGAGACGGCCCTCATCAACTCCCTGGAAGGGCGGCGCGCCAACCCGCGGGCCAAACCCCCCTTCCCCGCCGTTTCCGGTGTCTGGGGCAAGCCCACCTGCGTCAACAACGTCGAGACCCTGTGCAACGTGCCCGCCATCATAGGCAACGGTGTTGCCTGGTATCAGGGGCTGGCGCTGCCGGGGTCGGAGGATCACGGCACCAAGCTGATGGGCTTCTCCGGCAAGGTGAACAACCCCGGTCTCTGGGAGCTGCCGTTCGGCATCACAGCCCGCGAGCTGTTCGAGGAGTACGCCGGCGGCATGAAGCCCGGCTATCGCCTCAAGGCGTGGCAACCGGGGGGCGCCGGTACCGGCTTCCTGCTGCCCGAGCACCTGGATGCCCAGATGTACGCAGGCGGCATCGGCAAGGTCGGCACCCGCATGGGCACCGGGCTCGCCATGGCGGTGGATGACAGCATCAACATGGTAGGCCTCTTGCGCAACATGGAAGAGTTCTTCGCCCGCGAATCCTGCGGCTGGTGCACCCCCTGCCGCGACGGCCTGCCCTGGAGCGTCAAGATCCTGCGGGCCCTGGAGCGAGGCGAAGGCCAACCCGAGGATCTCGCCACCCTGGAGCAGCTGGTCAGCTTCCTGGGGCCAGGCAAGACCTTCTGTGCCCATGCTCCCGGCGCCGTCGAGCCCCTTGGCAGTGCCATGAAGTACTTCCGGTCCGAGTTCGAGGCCGGGGTCAAGGCTCCCCATGACAATCACAAGCTGTTCAAGGGTATCCAGCCCAATCTGCTGGGCGAGCGCTGGTAATACGCCAGGACGCATCGGGCAATAGCCGATTTCACAAAACAGGTTTCAGGGAAGTTGTATGGCAACCATTCATGTAGACGGTAAAGAGTTCGAGGTAGACGGGGCAGACAACCTGCTGCAAGCCTGTCTGTCTCTGGGTCTGGACGTCCCCTATTTTTGCTGGCACCCGGCGCTCGGCAGCGTCGGCGCCTGCCGCCAGTGCGCGGTCAAACAGTACCAGAATGCCGACGACAAGCGCGGCCGCCTGGTCATGTCCTGCATGACCCCCTCCACCGATGGCACCTATATCTCCATCGAGGACGAAGAGGCGAAGGAGTTTCGCAAGACGGTGGTGGAGTGGCAGATGACCAATCACCCCCACGACTGCCCGGTGTGCGAAGAGGGCGGCGCCTGCCACCTGCAGGACATGACGGTGATGACGGGCCACAACAGCCGCCGCTACCGCTTCACCAAGCGCACCCACCAGAATCAGGATCTCGGCCCCTTCATCAACCACGAGATGAACCGCTGCATCGCCTGCTATCGCTGCGTGCGCTACTACAAGGATTACGCCGGCGGCGAGGATCTGGGGGTCTATGGCGCCCACGACAACGTCTACTTCGGTCGGGTCGAGGATGGCACCCTGGAGAGCGAGTTCTCCGGCAACCTGGTGGAGGTCTGCCCCACCGGCGTCTTCACCGACAAGACCCACTCCGAGCGCTACAACCGCAAGTGGGACATGCAGTTTGCGCCCAGCATCTGCCAGCAGTGCTCGGTCGGCTGCAACATCAGCCCGGGGGAGCGTTATGGCGAGCTGCGCCGCATCGAGAACCGCTTCCACGGCGCCCTGAACCACTACTTCCTCTGTGATCGTGGCCGCTTCGGTTACGGCTATGTCAACCAGGCCGACCGCCCGCGCCAGCCGCTGCTGCGCGATGGCAATGACAAGCTGGCCATCACGGTGGATGGTGCCCTGAACCGCGCTGCCGATGCCCTGCGCACCGCCTCCGGCATCATCGGTATCGGCTCGCCCCGCGCCTCGCTCGAGAGCAACTTCGCCCTGCGCGAGCTGGTAGGCGCCGACAACTTCTACGCAGGCGTTGAGCAGAGCGAATGGGCCTGCCTACAGAAGATGCTGCATGTGCTGCACCAGGGCGGGGTACGCACCCCGAGCCTGCGCGATATGGAAGAGGCAGACGCCGTGCTGGTGCTGGGTGAAGATGTCACCCAGACCGCCGCCCGCATCGCCCTGGCCCTGCGTCAGGCGGTCAAGGGCAAGGGACGCGAGATCGCCCGCAAGCTGAAGGTGGACTTGTGGCAGGTCGCCGCGGTGCAGACGCTCGCTCAGAATGAGCGCTACCCCTTGCTCATCACCAGCCTGGATCAGACCCGTCTCGACGACGTGGCCGCCGATACACTGCACGCCCCCCACGCCAATCAGGCCCGCCTCGGCTTTGCCATCGCCCACCTGCTCGACGGCTTGGCCCCTGCCCCGCAGGATCTGGACGCCGATCAGCTGGCGCAAGCCAGCCGCTGGGCCGAGCTGCTCGGCAATGCCAAGAAGCCGCTCATCATCGCGGGCTCAGGTGCCCGCAGTCAGGCGCTGATCGAGGCGGCCAGCAACATAGCCCACGCCCTCAAGGGTCGCGGTCAGGCCGTCGAACTGGCGCTGGTGGCCCAAGAGGCCAACAGCCTGGGGCTGGCCATGCTGGCTGGCAACGCCGCCCCGCTTGAAGCCGCCCTCGAGCGCATCGAAGGGAGCGATCGGCTTGCGCTGATCACCCTGGAGAACGATCTCTACCGCCGTGCTCCCCGCAACCGGATCGATGCCGCCATCAAGCACCTGCAGTATCTGCTGGTGGTGGATCATCAGGACACCCGCACTGCCCGGCAGGCCCACCTGGTGCTGCCTGCCGCCAGCTTCGCGGAGGCCGATGGCACCCTGATCAACATGGAAGGCCGCGCCCAGCGCTTCTTCCAGGTCTATGCCCCCGCCTTCTACGACGCCGACATCCAGGTACGCGAGGGCTGGCGCTGGCTGGCCGCGCTGCAAGGCACGCTGGACAGAAAGGCCCCGCGCTGGAGCACCTTCGACGAGGTGAGTGCGGCCTGCGCCGCCTCGGCTCCGCTACTGGCCACCATGCGCGAAGCCGCCCCCAACGCGGGTCTGCGCATCCGTGGCATGAAGCTCGCCCGCGAGCCGCACCGCTACAGCGGCCGCACCTCCATGCTGGCGGATCAGAACGTGAGCGAGCCCCGTGTGGCGCAAGACCCCGACTCCCCCTTCAACTTCTCCATGGAAGGCTATGCAGGTGCCCGCCAGCCCCTGCAACAGGTGCCGTTCGCCTGGGCGCCGGGCTGGAACTCCCCCTCTGCCTGGAACAAGTTCCAGGATGAGGTGGGTGGCAACCTGCGGGCCGGCGATCCCGGTCGTCGCCTGCTGGAGCCAGGCAGCGAGTCCCTCGGCTGGTTCGACACCATTCCCGCGCCCTTCAGGGCAGAGGCAGCCCTGCAGGTGGTCAGTTATGACCAGCTGTTCGGTGGCGACGAGCTCTCCGCGCGCAGCCCCGTCATCCAGGCCCGCATGGGAGAACCCGAGCTGGTGCTGAACCCGGCCGACGCTGCCCGCTTGGCCCTTCATGCCGGCCATCTGGTGGCCTTCTCCTGGGGTGGCCACCACTGGCGGCTGACACTGCGGCTCAGCGAACGGCTGGCACCGGGCCTGCTCGGCCTGCCCCTGGGCGCCCATGGTCTGCCGACCGCGCTGCACCAGGCCTATGTGACTGACTTGCAGGAGGCCATCGCATGAGCAATGAGCTGATCGATCTGTTGCTGGAGGTAGGCAAAGCCTTGATCGTGCTGGTGGGGATCGTGGGGGCAGGCGCCTTCATGAGCTTCATCGAGCGCCGTCTGCTGGCGCTCTGGCAAGACAGGTACGGCCCCAACCGGGTGGGCCCCTTCGGCCTGCTGCAACTGGCGGCCGACATGGTCAAGATGTTCTTCAAGGAGGACTGGATCCCGCCGTTCGCGGATCGCCGGATCTTCGTGCTGGCCCCCATCATCGCCTTTACCGCCTTCATCCTGGCGTTTGCTGTGGTGCCCATCACCCCCACCTGGGGCGTGGCGGATCTCAACGTGGGGCTGCTCTACATCCTGGCCATCGCAGGGCTCGCGGTCTACGCCGTGCTGTTCGCCGGCTGGTCGAGCAACAACAAGTACTCCCTGCTCGGCAGCCTGCGCGCCTCGGCCCAGACCCTCTCCTACGAGGTGTTCCTCGGCCTGTCGCTCATGGGCATCGTCATCCAGACCGGCAGCTTCAACCTGCGGGATATAGTGGAAGCGCAAGCCGGTTTGTGGAACGTGATCCCCCAGTTCCTGGGCTTCATCACCTTCCTGTTTGCCGGGGTTGCCGTCACCCACCGCCACCCGTTTGACCAGCCGGAGGCCGAGCAGGAGCTCGCCGACGGCTATCACATCGAGTACGCGGGCATGAAATGGGGTCTCTTCTTCGTGGGCGAGTACATCGGCATAGTGCTGATCTCCTCCCTCATCGTGACCCTCTTCTTCGGTGGCTGGCACGGCCCATGGCTGCCGCCCTTCATCTGGTTTGCCCTGAAGACCGCCTGTTTCATGGTGTTCTTCATCCTGCTGCGGGCCTCCCTGCCCCGCCCGCGCTTTGACCAGGTGATGTCCTTTGGCTGGAAAGTCTGCTTACCGCTTACCTTGCTCAACATGCTGGTAACCGGCGCCGTCGTGCTTATGAACGTGCAGTGAGGCACCAATGAAAATTACGAGCATTATCAAGGGTGTTGGCACCCAACTGCGCAGTCTGGGGATGGTTTTCTCCCATGCCTGGCGCCCCCGCGAGACCCTGAACTACCCGGAGCAGCAGGTCTATGCCGCCCCCCGTTTCCGTGGCCGCATCGTACTGACTCAGGATCCGGACGGTGACGAGCGCTGCGTGGCGTGCAACCTGTGCGCCGTGGCCTGCCCGGTCGGCTGCATCTCGCTGCAAAAAGCGGAGCGGGACGACGGTCGCTGGTACCCGGAGTTCTTCCGCATCAACTTCTCCCGCTGCATCTTCTGCGGCCTGTGTGAAGAGGCCTGCCCCACCACCGCCATCCAGCTGACGCCGGATTTCGAGATGGGAGAGTATCGCCGCCAGGATCTGGTGTACGAGAAGGAAGATCTGCTGATCAGCGGCCCCGGCAAGTACCCGGACTACAACTTCTACCGCATGAGCGGGATGGCCATCGACGGCAAGCCCAAAGGGGATGCCGAGAACGAAGCCAAGCCCATCGATGTCAAGAGCCTGCTGCCCTAGGAGTCAATCATGGAACTGGCATTTTATGCCGCGGCCCTGGTCGCCGTTTACAGCACGCTGCGGGTCATCAGCACCAGCAACCCCATGCATGCGCTGCTCAATCTCATCATCTCCCTCATCGCCGTGGCCATGATCTTCTTCTGCCTGGGGGCCTCCTTCGCAGGCGCCCTGCAGGTGATCGTCTACGCCGGCGCCATCATGGTGCTGTTCGTGTTCGTGGTGATGATGCTGAACCTGGGTTCCGCCCAGGATCAGGAGCGCAACTGGCTCACCCCCATGACCTGGGGTGGGCCCGCCCTGCTCTCCCTCATCCTGCTTGGCTTTCTGGCCTACGGTATCCTCGGGGTCACCGGCGGTGAGCTGGGGCTGACCGACGTCAGCGCCAAGGAGGTCGGCATCGCCCTGTTCGGCCCCTATGTGCTGGCGGTGGAGCTCGCCTCCATCCTGCTGCTGGCGGGTCTGGTCACCGCCTATCACCTTGGCCGTGAAGACAAGAGCGGGGAAGTGCTTTCCGTCCCCAAACCCACAGCTCGCCCATCCCAGGAAGGAGGTCAGTCATGAATGGAATCCCAATGGAACACGGTCTGCTGCTGGCGGCCATCCTGTTCTGCATCGGGCTGTGCGGTCTGCTGATCCGCCGCAACCTGCTGTTTATCCTCATGAGTATCGAGATCATGATGAATGCGTCCGCGCTGGCGTTCGTGGTGGCGGGTAGCCGCTGGGCCCAGGCCGACGGCCAGATCATGTACATACTGGTGATTTCTCTGGCGGCAGCGGAGGCCAGTATCGGCCTCGCCCTGTTACTGCTGCTCTATCGTCGTTACCACACCCTGAACGTGGACACTGTGAGCGAGATGCGCGGATGAGCCTCCTATACCTGACTTTCCTGTTCCCCCTGCTGGGGTGGCTGCTGCTGGCCTTCTCCATCGGCCGTCTCGGCGAGCGCAGTGCGGCACTCATCGGTGTCGGCAGCATAGGCCTGTCGGCCCTCACTACCCTGTGGGTCGGCATCAACTTTCTCGGCAACATGCCGGAAGGCGGCGTCTATACCCAGACCCTGTGGCAGTGGATGTCGGTGGGCGAATTCCAGCCCGCCTTCCGCCTCTCCCTGGATGGGCTATCGCTGACCATGCTGGGGGTGGTGACCGGGGTGGGCTTCTTCATCCACCTGTTCGCCTCCTGGTACATGCGCGGGGAAGAGGGCTATTCCCGCTTCTTCACCTACACCAACCTCTTCATCGCCAGCATGGTGTTCCTGGTGCTGGCCGATGATCTGCTGTTCGTCTACCTCGGCTGGGAAGGGGTGGGGCTGTGCAGCTACCTGCTGATCGGCTTCTACTACCGCAACCCGGCCAACGGGGCAGCCGCCCTCAAGGCCTTCGTGGTGACCCGGGTCGGCGACGTTTTCCTCGCCATCGGGCTCTTCGTGCTCTACCGCGAGCTCGGCACCCTCAACATCCACGAGCTGCTGGTGCGCGCCCCCGCGATGTTTGCCGAGGGCTCCCCTGCCCTGTCGTTCGCCTGCCTGATGCTGCTCGGCGGCGCGGTCGGCAAGTCCGCCCAGCTGCCGCTGCAGACCTGGCTGGCAGACGCCATGGCGGGCCCGACCCCGGTCTCGGCGCTGATCCACGCGGCCACCATGGTGACCGCCGGTGTCTACCTCATCGCCCGCACCCATGGTCTGTTCCTGCTGGCCCCGGAGATCCTGCATCTGGTGGCCCTGGTCGGTGCCATCACGCTGGTGCTGGCAGGCTTTGCGGCGCTGGTCCAGACCGACATCAAGCGGATTTTGGCCTACTCCACCATGAGCCAGATTGGCTACATGTTCCTGGCCCTGGGGGTCGGCGCCTGGGAAGGGGCCATCTTCCACCTGATGACCCACGCCTTCTTCAAGGCGCTGCTGTTCCTCTCCGCCGGTGCCGTCATAGTCGCGACCCACCACGAGCAGAACATCTTCAAGATGGGAGGCCTGCGCAAGAGTCTGCCGCTGGTCTATGCCTGCTTCCTGGTGGGAGGCTCGGCCCTGGCCGCGCTGCCGCTGGTCACCGCCGGCTTCTACAGTAAAGACGCCATCCTCTGGCAGGTGCAGGCCAGTGGCCAGAGCGCCCTGCTGTGGGCCGGTCTGGGTGGGGCCTTCCTGACTTCCCTCTACACCTTCCGCCTCATCTTCATCGCCTTCCATGGCAAGGAGCAGACCCAGGCCCACGCCGGACACGGCCTGGCCCACCAGCTGCCGCTGCTGGTGCTACTGGTGCTCTCCACTGGTGTGGGTGCATTGATAGTACCGCCGCTCGCCGGGGTACTGCCGGCAGGCCCGGGGGATCATATCGAAGAGGGGCGCCACAGCCTCGAGATCCTCTCCGGCGTCATCGCCGTGGCAGGCATTGCGCTCGCCGCCTTCCTCTTCCTCGGCGAACGTCGCCTGGCGAAGGGGATCGCCGAGAGTGCGCCGGGCCGCGCCCTCAGCACCCTCTGGTTCAATGCCTGGGGCTTTGACTGGCTCTATGACTGGCTCTGGGTCAAGCCCTACCTGCTGACAACCCGCTTGCTCGGCAAGGACCCGCTGGATCGGATGATGAACCTGCCCGCCGTGCTGGCCCAGGGTGGCCACCAGCTGCTGGCCTGGACCGTCTCCGGCAAGCTGCGCTGGTACGCCGCCTCCATGGGGATGGGCGCCGCCCTGATCCTGGCCCTGCTGCTGCTCGGCTGATCCATGAGCCCAATATGTGTGGCAGGCCCGGGGCCTGCCCGACTAGAACCTAGACGAGAGCTGATATCGTGACCTTACTCTGGATCTTGTTAATTCCTTTTATCGGCGGCTTGCTCTGCTGGCAGATGGAGCGGCTCGGCGGACAATTCGTTCGCTGGGTAGCCCTGCTCTCCATGAGCGCCTGTCTGGTGCTCTCCGGTGCCATCTGGCTGGGGGGTGACTTCTCCCTCGCGAGCCCCGGCCTCCCCGTCTGGGCGGCCGAGTGGCAGCAACCCTGGATCCCCCGCTTCGGCATCTCATTGCACCTGGCGGTAGACGGCCTGTCACTCCTGATGGTGATGCTCACCAGCTTCATCGGGGTGCTGGCCATCCTCTGTTCCTGGAAGGAGATAGTGCAGCGCATCGGCTTCTTCCACCTCAACCTGCTGTGGATTTTGGGCGGCGTGCTCGGCGTCTTCATGGCGGTGGACCTGTTCCTGTTCTTCTTCTTCTGGGAGATGATGCTGGTTCCCATGTACTTCCTGATCGCGCTATGGGGTCACTCGGTCACCGACGGCAAATCCCGGATCAACGCGGCCACCAAGTTCTTCATCTACACCCAGGCGAGCGGCCTCATCATGCTGGTGGCCATCCTGGGCCTGGTGCTGACCCACCACGCCAGCACAGGCGTCTTCACCTTCAACTATCAGGAGCTGCTGAACACCCCCATGAGCAGCACGGTACAGTGGCTGCTGATGCTGGGCTTCTTCATCGCCTTCGCAGTCAAGATGCCGCTGGTGCCCCTGCACGGCTGGTTGCCGGACGCCCACAGCCAGGCGCCGACCGCGGGCTCGGTGGATTTGGCAGGGATCCTGCTGAAAACCGCTGCCTACGGCCTGCTGCGCTTCACCCTGCCGCTCTTTCCAGAGGCCTCCGCCGAGTTCGCCCCCTACGCCATGCTCCTTGGCCTGTTCGGCATCGTCTACGGCGCCCTGCTGGCCTTCGCCCAGACCGATATCAAGCGTCTGGTGGCCTACACCAGCATCTCCCATATGGGCTTCGTGATGATTGCCATCTATTCGGGCAGTGAGCTGGCCCTGCAGGGGGCCGTGGTGCAGATGATCGCCCACGGCCTCTCCGCCGCCGGTCTCTTCATCCTGTGCGGCCAGCTCTACGAGCGGCTGCACACCCGGGATCTGCGCCTGATGGGCGGCCTCTGGGGTCGGCTGCGCTACCTGCCCGGCGTCATGCTGTTCTTCTCGGTGGCCTCCCTTGGCATGCCGGGTACCGGCAACTTCGTCGGTGAGTTCCTGATCCTCATCGGCAGCTTCCAGGTAGCCCCCATCATCACCATCATCGCCACCTTCGGCCTGGTGCTGGCCTCGGTCTACTCCCTCATCATGCTGCAGCGCGCCTGCTTCGGTGCCCCTAGGGACGAGAGCGTCCTCAAGGGCCTGGACAGACGGGAGCTGGCCATGATGCTGACCATCGCCGGCCTGCTGGTGCTGCTCGGTCTCTACCCGCAACCCGTGCTCGACACCGCCAGCAGCAGTCTGCTGAGCGTGCTGCACTGGTACGCGCTGCCAGTCACAGGAGCACTGCAATGATGCCCTCTCCTTCTCTCTCCCTTTCTTTGTCCACGCCGGGAGCCTTGTCATGACGTTTACCGCCGCCCAACTATTGGCCCTGCTGCCCCTGTTGCTGACCACGGGGGCCATGGTCGCCCTGATGCTCGCCATCGCCTGGAAGCGCTGCGATGACACCGCCTTCGTGGTGACCATCACAGGTCTCAACCTGGCGCTGTTTTCCCTGCCCATCGTCATGGCCCAGGGGGATCAGGGGGTCACTCCCCTGCTGCAAGTGGACAGCTATGCGGTCTTCTACATGGGGCTGGTGCTCATCGGCGCCCTGGCCACCTGTACCTTCGGTCGCTCCTGGCTCAAGGGCTACCCGGATAACCGGGAAGAGTTCTACCTGCTGCTCTTGATCGCCACCGCAGGCGGCCTGGTACTGGCGGGCTCCCGTCACCTCGCGTCGCTGTTCATCGGGATCGAGATGCTGACCCTGCCCATGTTCGGTCTGGTGGGCTATGCCTACCGCGAGCGCCACTCCCTGGAGGCCAGCATCAAGTACATGGTGCTCTCCGCCGCCGCCACCGCCTTCCTGCTATTCGGCATGGCGCTGCTCTATGCCCAGGCGGGCAGCCTGAGCTTCAGCGATCTTGGCCTGACCCTGGCCCAGAGCCCGGCTCACCACCCGCTGCTGATGGGGGGCTTTGGCCTGATGCTGGTGGGCTTTGCCTTCAAGCTCTCCCTGGCCCCCTTCCACCTCTGGACCCCGGATGTCTATGAGGGCGCCCCGGCGCCTGTGGCCACCTTCCTCGCCACCGTGAGCAAGATAGCCGTGTTCTGCGTGCTGCTGCGCTTCTACCTGGCGGTGCCCGCCACCTCGGACCCCATGATCCACTGGCTGCTGGCAGCCATGGCAGTCATCTCCATCGTGGTCGGCAACCTACTGGCGCTGATCCAGACCAACATCAAGCGGATGATGGGTTACTCCTCCATCTCCCACTTCGGCTATCTGCTGGCAGTGGTGGTGGCAAGCCGCCTCGGCCAGATGCCGGTGGAAGCGGCGGGTGTCTACCTGCTGATGTATCTGTTCACCAGCCTGGGGGCCTTCGGCGTCATCAGCATGATGTCGAGCCCCTATCGCGGCAAGGATGCGGACTCCCTGCACAGCTACCGAGGCCTGTTCTGGAAGCGTCCTTACCTGACCGCCGTCATGACGGTGATGATGCTCTCCTTGGCGGGCATCCCCATGACGCTCGGCTTCATCGGCAAGTTCTACCTCATCGGGGTGACGGTCGATGCCAAGCTGTGGTGGCTCTCCGGCGCCATCGTGCTCGGCAGTGCGCTGGGTCTCTACTACTACCTGCGCGTCATGGTCACCCTCTACCTGCGCGAACCCGGCATGCAGCTGCGCGATGCCAGGGCCGACTGGGCCTTCTCCTCCGGCGGGCTGGTGGTACTGCTCTCCGCCATCCTGGTGGTGGCGCTCGGCATCTATCCCCAGCCGGTCATCAGCCTGGTGCAGGGCTTCCAGCACGTGGTGCTGCGCTAGCCTCAGCTCCACTCCACACAGCAAAACCGGCCTACGTGGCCGGTTTTTTTATCTCCCCAGACTGCCGGGCCCCGGGGTCAAGCTCGCCGTGCCAATGCCCTCCTCCCGTTCAGCCTCTCACCTCAACGCTCATCTTTGCTCTCCCCTCCCTCAGTCACCATTCACCAGCCATCACCCCAAGGGGCATAAAGCCTCTCCCGCGCCCATAAAAAAACCGGCCACGGGGCCGGTTTATGATTTTCTACCATGTCAGCGCGGGATTAACCCAGACGCACGCGAGCGTTTCTGAACATCCGCATCCAGGCGCCATCTTCGCCCCAGTTGTCCGGGTGCCAGGAGTTCGCCACGGTGCGGAACACCCGCTCCGGGTGCGGCATCATGATGGTGGCGCGGCCGTCCGTGGTGGTGACCGCGGTGATGCCCGCCGGCGCCCCGTTCGGGTTGGCCGGGTACTGCTCGGTGACCTGACCCCGGTTGTCCACGAAACGCAGCCCCACCAGGCCGCTCTGTTGCAGCGCGGCAAGGTGAGCGGCGTCGCGCACCTCCACCCGCCCTTCCCCGTGGGAGACGGCAATCGGCATCACGGAGCCCGCCATGCCGGCGAAGAAGGCGGAGGGTGACTCCTGCACTTCCACCAGGCTGAAGCGCGCCTCGAAACGCTCGGAGCGGTTGCGCACGAAACGCGGCCAGAGATCGGCCCCCGGGATGAGGTCACGCAGGTTGGACATCATCTGGCAACCGTTGCACACACCCAAGGAGAGGGTATCGCCACGCTCGAAGAAGCGCTGGAACTGCTCGCGGGCCCCGTCGTTGAACAGGATGGACTTGGCCCAGCCTTCCCCCGCCCCCAGCACGTCGCCGTAGGAGAAGCCGCCACAGGCCACCAGGGTCTGGAACTCTTCCAGCTTGATGCGACCGGACAGGATGTCACTCATATGCACATCCACCGCCGCGAACCCGGCTCGGTCGAACGCCGCGGCCATCTCCACGTGGGAGTTGACCCCCTGCTCGCGCAGCACCGCCAGACGGGGGGAGACCCCGCGGGCGATATAGGGGGCGGCCACGTCCTCGGACGGGTTGTAGGTCAGCCTGGCCTGCAGACCCGGATCGGTGGCGTCCTGACGGGCGGCGTGTTCCTGATCCGCGCACTCCGGGTTGTCCCGCAGGCGCTGCATCTGCCAGCTGGTCTCACCCCAAAGGGTGCGCAGGGCGGTGCGGCTGGCGCGGTACACTTCGGTGCCGGCGCGCTGGAACAGGATGAGATCATCCTCACGTACCGTGCCCAGCACGTGGGAGCAGGCCGCCAGACCGTGTCCGGCCAACAGGGTCAGCACGGCTTCCTTGTCGTCGCGGCGCACCTGGATGACGGCGCCCAGCTCCTCGTTGAACAGGGCCGGCAGCAGGTCGCCGCCCACGCGGTCGAGCTGGATGTCGAGGCCACAGTGACCGGCGAAGGCCATCTCGGTCAGGGTGACGAAGAGGCCGCCGTCGGAGCGGTCGTGGTAGGCAATCAGCTTGCGATCTGCCACCAGCGCCTGGATGGCGTTGAAGAAGCCCTTGAGCTGGACCGGGTTGTCCAGATCCGGGGCACTCTCGCCAAGCTGGCGATAGACCTGGGCCAGGGCAGAGGCGCCGAGGCGCTGCTTGCCGTTGCCAAGGTCAATCAGGATAAGATCGGTTTCTCCAAGATCGGTGCGCAGTTGCGGGGTGACGGTATTGCGCACGTCCTCGACCCGGGCAAACGCCGAGATGAGCAGGGAGAGCGGCGAGGTGACGCTGCGCTCCTCCCCGTCCTGCTGCCAGCGGGTCTTCATGGACATGGAGTCCTTGCCCACCGGAATGGTGATACCAAGGGCCGGGCAGAGCTCCTCGCCCACCGCTTTCACGGCTTCGTAGAGGCCGGCATCTTCCCCCGGGTGACCGGCGGCGGACATCCAGTTGGCGGAGAGCTTGACCCGCTTCAGCGATCCGATGTGGGCCGGTGCCAGGTTGGTCAGGGCCTCGGCCACCGCCATACGGGCTGAAGCGGCGTGGGAGAGCAGCGCCACCGGGGTACGCTCCCCCATGGACATGGCTTCGCCATGATAGCTGTCGTAGGTCGCTGCGGTGACGGCGCAATCGGCCACCGGGATCTGCCAGGGGCCGACCATCTGGTCACGGTTGACCAGACCGGTCACGCTGCGATCGCCGATGGTGATGAGGAAGGACTTCTCCGCCACGGTCGGCAGGCGCAGTACCCGCTCGGCCGCCTCGTTCAGGGTGATGCCATCCAGTTGCAGCGCCTTGCCCTGGGCGGGCAGGGTCACCACGTCGCGGTGCATCTTGGGCGCCTTGCCGAGCAGCACGTCCAGCGGCAAATCGATGGGCTGGTTGTCAAAGTGGCTGTCAGAGAGAGTCAGATGCTTCTCTTCGGTGGCGGTGCCGATCACGGCATAAGGAGCGCGCTCGCGCTCGCACAGAGCCTTGAACAGGGGCAGCTTGTCCTGGGCGACCGCCAGCACGTAACGCTCCTGGGATTCGTTGCACCAGATCTCCAGCGGGCTCATGCCCGGCTCGTCGCTGGCGATGGCTCGCAGGTCGAAGCGGCCGCCCCGATCGCCGTCGTTCACCAGCTCCGGCATGGCGTTGGAGAGGCCACCGGCCCCCACGTCGTGGATAAAGACGATGGGATTGTCATCGCCGAGCTGCCAGCAGCGATCGATCACCTCCTGGCAACGGCGCTCCATCTCGGGGTTGTCCCGCTGCACCGAGGCGAAATCGAGGTCTTCGGCAGACTGACCAGAGGCCATGGAGGAGGCTGCGCCGCCCCCCAGGCCGATGTTCATGGCCGGGCCGCCCAGCACGATGAGGGCAGCCCCTACCGGGATCTCTCCCTTCTGGACGTGTTCACTGCGGATGTTGCCGATGCCGCCCGCCAGCATGATGGGCTTGTGGTAGCCACGCACCTCGACGCCGTTGTGGCTCGGCACCTGCTCTTCGAAGGTACGGAAGTAGCCGAGGATGGCGGGACGACCGAACTCGTTGTTGAAGGCGGCGCCACCAAGGGGCCCCTCCTGCATGATGTCAAAGGCGCTGACGATGCGGCTCGGCTTGCCGAAATCCTGCTCCCAGGGCTGCTCGAAACCGGGGATGCGCAGGTTGGAGACGGAGAAGCCCACCAGGCCCGCCTTGGGCTTGGCGCCACGGCCTGTCGCACCCTCGTCGCGGATCTCGCCACCGGAACCGGTGGCCGCCCCCGGGAAGGGGGAGATGGCGGTCGGGTGGTTGTGGGTCTCCACCTTCATCAGGATGTCGACGCGCTCCTGGTGATACTGGTACTCACCGCTGGCGGGGCTCGGGAAGAAACGGCCACCCTGGCTGCCCTCCATCACGGCAGCGTTGTCTTTATAGGCAGACAGGACATGATCCGGCGTCTGCTCGAAGGTGTTCTTGATCATCTTGAACAGCGACTTGGGCTGCGCCTCGCCGTCTATGGTCCAGTCGGCGTTGAAGATCTTGTGACGGCAGTGCTCGGAGTTCGCCTGGGCGAACATGTAGAGCTCGATGTCATTGGGGTTGCGACCAAGCTTGGTGAAGTTCTCCACCAGGTAGTCGATTTCGTCGTCGGCCAGGGCCAGGCCCAGTTCGACGTTGGCCGAGGCCAGGGCGGCGCGGCCACCACCCAGCACGTCCACCTGGGTGAAGGGGCGCGGTTCGTGATGGGCAAACAGGGCGGCGGCCTGGCTCGGCTCATCGAACACCGTCTCCATCATGCGATCGTGCAGCAGGGCCGCGACCTCGCCACGCTGGGCTGCGGTCAGCTCACCCTTGGCCTGCACGTAATAGGCAATGCCGCGCTCCAGCCGCTTGACCTGGTGCAGGCCGCAGTTGTGGGCGATGTCGGTTGCTTTGGAAGACCAGGGGGAGATAGTGCCGGGGCGGGGGGTAACGAGAAACAGCTGACCGCTGGGGGTGTGTTCCGGGATGGTCGGGCCGTAGCGCAGAAGCTGGCCCAAGGTCGCTCGCTCAGGGGGCGACAGCGGGCTCGAAAGCTCGGCAAAGTGCACATATTCGGCATAGACGTCTGCTATCTCTACTCCTCTCTGTGCGCAGCTCTGCAGCAGCTTGTGGACACGAAACTCAGACAGTGCTGGGGCACCACGCAAGATTTCCATATACCTTTCTCACCAAGTTTTAGAGTGTGGGGGGATTTGAGACGCGCGTATTATAGGGATCAGGCCCATCGCGAACAAACGTTTTTCTCATCTCCCACGATGTGACTCCCTCCACCGTCTCTGGTATAAAGGTGCCTCTTTTTTGACAAATGCCGATTTTTTCAACAAGGGTACTCACCTACTTGCGCTGCATTTTTCGACTGTTTATCGGGATGTTGCTGACGCTGGCCCTGGCCGGCTGTGACTTCTATTCCCCCTCCAGCCAGCTGGAGCAGATCCGCCAACGGGGCGAGATCCGTGTTGGCACCCTCTATGGTCCCACCTCCTATTACCAGCGCGACGACACCGCCCAGGGGTTCGATTACGAGCTGGCGCAGCACTATGCCGACTGGCTGGGGGTCAAGCTGACCATAATCCCGGCCTACTCCACCGCCGAGCTGGTCGAGCAACTGCAAAAGGGCAAGCTGGATCTCGCCGCCGCCGCCATCGTCGTGACTCCGGAGCGACGCAAGCTGTTTCGCTTCGGCCCGGGCTTCTACCAGGTATCCCCCAAGCTGGTCTATCGCAACGGCTCTCCCAGGCCCAAGGATCTCGGCGACATCAAGGGCACCATAGTGGTGCCTGCCGGCTCCACCGGTGAGGACCTGATGAAGGAGATGGCCAGTCAGTACCCCAATCTGAACTGGCGCATCAACCGCGATGCCGACGTGGAGGAGCTGCTCAAACAGGTCGCCGACGGCGAGGTCGACTACACAGTAGTGCAGGACACCGTACTGGCCCGCACCCAGCGTTACTACCCCGAACTCACCGAGGGGCTGACCCTCGCCAGCAAGCAGACCGTGGCCTGGGCCATGACCAAGCTGCCCGATGACAGCCTCTATGCCAGCATCATCGACTTCTTCGGTCAGCGCTTCATGGATGGCTCCATCGCCAAGCTCGACGAGAAGTACTTTGGCCACGTGCAGAACTTCGATTTCGTCGACACCCGCACCTTCCTGCAGCGGGCCAAGAGCCTGCTGCCCAAGTACCAGGATCTGTTCCAGACTCACGCCAAGGAGATCGACTGGCGCCTGCTGGCCGCCATCAGCTATCAGGAGTCCCACTGGGATCCTCAGGCACGCTCCTACACAGGGGTGCGCGGCATGATGATGCTCACCGGCCCTACCGCCAAGGCGATGGGAGTGAATGACAGGCTGCACCCGGAGGAGAGCATCAAGGGGGGCGCCCGCTACTTGCAGGAGATGATGGAGAAGGTGCCCGACTCGGTACCGGCCGACGAGAAGGTGTGGTTTGCCCTCACCGCCTACAACATCGGCTATGGCCACATGATGGATGCCCGTCGCCTGACCAAGGAGCTCGGCAAGAACCCCGATGCCTGGGGGGACGTGAAAGAGGTGCTGCCCCTGCTGCAGCAGTCACGCTGGCATCGCAAGGTACGCTATGGCTATGCCCGGGGTGGCGAGGCGCGCAACTATGTCAACAACGTACGCCAGTACTACCAGAGCCTGCTGTGGCTCGACAACGAGCAACAGAAGGCTCATCGCCGCGAAACCCTGGACGAGGACGACGGCAGCGAGCCGGCCGCCCCGGCAGAGCGCCCCGCCATCATCGCCGAAGTGGTCAAGCAGATCATCACCCCCTGAGCCCTGCCGGGTGTGTCGTCTGGGGAAATTCTCTGTTACCATCCTCCCAGACCCAAGCCTGTCTGAGAGAGGCTTGTTGCAATATATTCATCAACTTGCGACACCGATGGCCCCCTATGTCAGGGCTGTCAGCGTCGCCGGGATGACCAGAGAGGAAAACCAGATGCGAACACGCAGAAGAGCCACGTTGACCAGAAAGACCAGATGCGCCTGGAGCCCCAGACGCAAGCTGAAACTGGCCGACATGAAACGCAAGATATGGCACCGAAACCGCTCCTACACCTTGCTGATTGCGGAGCACACAGCATAAACCCGGCCAAGGCCGGGTTTTTTTAATGCCTTTTTATGCCTCGACCGGCGTCAGCTCAAACTGGACAGTACGTTTGGAGATGAGGCTGTTGCAGTGGTGGCAAAAGTAATCCACGGCGCCACATGCCCTGAGCCGTTCAAGCTCATGCTGGCAGGTAGGGCACAGCGCCCGGATCCGATAGTTGGCATGGCACTGGCCGCAGCTCGCCTCCGCACTGCGGCTGTCCAGCTCGGCGTGGCAGGCCGGGCATGTCAAGAGACTCATGGTCATCTCCTCTCAGGCATGAGCGCTGGGCTCACCTCTCATCTTGCAGATAAAAAAACGGCTGCCACCGGGGCAGCCGTCAGGGCTTATTTCTTGCTCTTGTTCTTCGCCTTGAGCAGGCGATCCCGTTGCCGCTCCTGGCTCAGGGTCAGGGTGTTCTTCTTGCCCTCGAACGGGTTGACCGATTCCTGGAACTCGACCCTGATCGGGGTCCCCATGATCTTCAGGGACTTGCGGAAGTAGTTGATGAGATACCGCTTGTAGGAGTCCGGCAAGTCGTTCAGCTGGTTGCCGTGGATCACGATACGCGGCGGGTTGTAGCCACCGGCGTGGGCATACTTGAGCTTGACGCGGCGACCATTCACCATCGGCGGCTGGTGGTCTTCCTGCGCCATCTGCATGATGCGGGTCAGCATGGCGGTACTGGTACGACGGGTGGCGGACTGGTAAGCCTCATTGATGGACTCGAACAGATGGCCGACACCGCTACCGTGCAGGGCGGAGATGAAGTGGACGCGGGCGAAATCGATGAAGCCCAGACGACGGTCCAGCTCGTTCTTGACGTCCTCTTTCACCTTCTGATCCAGACCGTCCCACTTGTTCACCACCAGCACCACGGAGCGGCCGCTGTGGAGGACGAAGCCAAGGATGCTCAAGTCCTGATCCGTGATGGTCTCGCGCGCGTCGATCACCAGCAGGCAGACGTTGGCATCTTCAATCGCCTTGAGCGTCTTGATGACGGAGAACTTCTCCACCGTCTCGTGCACCTTGCCACGACGGCGCACGCCGGCGGTGTCGATGACCACGTACTTCTGCTCGTCACGCTCCATGGGGATGTAGACGGAGTCGCGGGTGGTGCCCGGCATGTCATAGACGATGACCCGGTCTTCACCCAGCATGCGGTTGGTCAGGGTCGACTTGCCGACGTTGGGGCGACCGACGATGGCGAACTTGATGGGCAGGTCGGCAAACGGGGTCTCCTTGGTGTCTTCCCGGGTATCGAGATCACCGGCGGCCACCATGCGCAGCAGGGCTTCTTCGTCGAAGTCCTCCTCTTCCTGCGTCTCTTCTTCGGCGGCCTCGACCAGGGTCTCAAGGTGGGGAGCCAGCGCCAGCTCCAGCAGGCTCAACACGCCACGGCCGTGGGCGGCGGCGATCTGGTAGACCTCCCCCAGCGCCAGACCGTAGAACTCGGAGACCGCGGAGTCACCGTCGATGCCATCGGTCTTGTTGGCGACCAGGAACACCTTCTTGTGGGTCTTGCGCAGGTGCTCGGCGATGGCCTGATCCGCGGCGGTCAAACCGGCACGGGCATCCACCATGAACAGCACCACATCGGCCTCCTCGATGGCCAACAGGGACTGCTCGGCCATCTTCAGCTCGATCCCCTCCTCGGTGCCATCGATACCGCCGGTATCGACCACGATAAATTCCAGCTCGCCCAACTTCGCCTGGCCGTATTTGCGGTCCCGGGTCAGGCCGGGGAAATCGGCAACCAGGGCATCCCGGGTACGGGTCAGGCGGTTAAACAGGGTGGATTTCCCCACGTTGGGGCGGCCCACCAGGGCTACTACAGGAGTCATAAAAGCCTCATTCTCAAGACGACAAAGGCTCCGGGTCCGAAGACCAGGAGCCGGATATTCAGATTGACGGGCGATCAGGGACGCTTGATTGCGTACAACTTGCCGCCACGGCTCTGCACATACAGGGTGTCACCGTCCACCAGGGGCGCGGCATAGAGACCACTGCTGTCGAGCTGCTGCATGGCCTTGATGGACCCGTCGGTACGATCCAGCCAATACAGGTAGCCTTCCACATCACCGACCACCACATAGTCACCCAGGACGACGGGGGCGGTCACGGTGCGGTTTTCCAGCTGGGTGTTGGACCACAGCTCAAGACCATTGCGCCTGTCGACCGCAAACAGGTGGCTGCGGTTGTCGGTCAGCACGATGGCATTGCCGGTCACAGCCATGTCGCGGTAGCCGGAATACTTGCGCTTCCACACCTCGTCACCGGTCATCAGCTTGCGGGCCATCAGCTGGCCATTGTAGGCGATGGCGTAGAGCTCATCACCGGCAATCAGCGGGCTGGCGTCCACGTCGACCATGCGGTCCAGCTCGGTGGCGCCGCGCGGGTCAGCCACCTTGGACTGGCGCACCGGCTGGCCGTTGCTCAGCAGGGCGATGCCCACCTTGCCATCGGCACGGCCATAGAGCACGGCGCCGTTGGTGATGACCGGGGTCCCGGCACTGCGCAGGGTCAGGGGCGGCTGCTCTTCGGACAGGGTCCACTGCAACTTGCCCTCATCGGTGTCGAGCGCCACCAGACGACCCGAGGTGGTCAGCACCACCACGCGACCATCTTCGACGGCGGGGCTCGCCACCACTTCACCGGGGACCGTGGTCTGCCACAGCACTTCCCCGTTCGCTTCGTTCAGGGCGTAGACCACCCCGTTCTCGGAGCCGAGGAACAACTTGCCATAACGGGAGACCAGACCGCCGGAGAGACGGGCGCTGCGTTTGTCGGCGTTGATGGGCAGGTCCGCCAGATCCACGCTCCACAGGGTCTCACCACTGCTGCGATCGAAGGCGGTCACGTCGCCATCACGGGCGGCGGCATAGATGTGATCCTCTTCCACCACGGGTTGCAACTGGGAGTAGAAATCACCGATGCCATCGCCGACGGAGGAAGACCAGGCCGTGTCGGCCGTGAAGGCGGACTCGACCACGGGCAGGGGGGCCATCGGGGTCAGGTCTTCCTCGGAACTGAACAGGGAGCAGCCCTGCAGGGCCAGGGAAACTGCCACCCCCAGCGCCATTTTCTTGTACAGATTACGCATCCGGAGCCTCACCCGCTGTCACCGCTGGCAGCGCCAGATCGTCCATCTTCAGCTTGAGCTCGGCGCTGCTCTGCAGGCCGCCGGCATCGGCCGCGACCTGATAGGCATCGCGCGCCTCTTCGGGCTTGCCCTGACCCAGCAGCACATCACCACGCACTTCCGCCACCTGGGCCTTGAAGGCATCGTTGTTGATCTTGCCAAGCTGGGCCAGCGCTTCGTCGGCCTTGCCCTGATCCTTGAGCACCCGGGCCAGGCGCAGGGCGGCGATGGGCTTGATGCTCTCGTCGCCATTCGCGGCCACCTGGGTCAGCTGCTCGGCAGCCAGATCCAGCTTGCCCGCCTTGACCGCAGCCGCGGCAAGTTGCAGGGCAGCCAGCTCCGCATAGGCGTCGCCCTGATGGGCGCTGATGAAGTTCTTGGCCTGCTCAAGGGCAGCATCGTCACCCTTGGCGAGCTGGGCTGTCATGGCGTTGTAAGCCTGGGAGGCGGCTTCCTGGTTGGTCTGCTGCAGCTCGTTGTAGTAACGCCAGCCAAAGAGGCCGACCAGACCGATCACGGTCCCCGCGAGTACCGAGGTGCCGTTCTCTTTCCACCAGCTCTTGATGACCTCAACCTGTTGTTCTTCAGTGGTATACACTTCCACAGCTTACTCTCCTTTAGCTGCCAGCAGGGCGATGGCGGCATCGACCGAGACGGTCTGTTGCTCGGCCTGGCCACGCAGATATTTGATGGTGATCTCCCCGCTTTGCACCTCGGTCTCGCCGAGGATCAGGGCAATGGCCGCGCCGCTCTTGTCGGCACGCTTGAGTTGTTTCTTGAAGTTGCCGCCACCGCAGTGGCTCATCAGACGCAAGTCCGGCAGGGCATCGCGCAGCCGCTCGGCAAGCTGGAAACCAGCCTGTTCCGTCCCCTCGCCCACCATGGCCAGATAGACATCCACCGCCGGGCGGATATCGGCGTTGAGTTCGAGAGTTTCGAGCATCAGCACCAGACGCTCCATGCCCATGGCAAAGCCCACGGCCGGGGTCGCCTGACCGCCGAGCTGCTCCACCAGGCCGTCGTAACGACCACCGGCACAGACGGTGCCCTGGGCACCCAAGCTGTTGGTCACCCACTCGAACACGGTGAGGTTGTAGTAGTCGAGGCCGCGCACCAGACGCTCATTCACCTCGTATTGGATACCGGCGGACTCGAGCAAGCGCTTGAGCCCCTCGAAGTGGGCTAGGCTCTCTTCGCCCAGGTGATCGAACAGACGGGGCGCACCCACCAGGATGGCTTGCACTTTTTCGTCCTTGGAGTCGAGCACCCGCAGCGGGTTGCTGTACATGCGGCGCTGGCTCTCTTCGTCCAGCTCGCTCTTGTACTGCTCCAAGTAGGCGACCAGCGCATCGCGGTAGGCGGCGCGCTCTTCACTCTGACCGAGCGTGTTGAGCTGCAGGGTGACATGATCGCTGATGCCGAACAGGCGCCACAGACGGTGGGTCAGCATGATCAGCTCAGCATCGATGTCCGGCCCGTTGATACCAAACAGCTCGACTCCGAACTGGTGGAACTGGCGATAACGGCCCTTCTGGGGACGCTCGTGACGGAACATGGGGCCCATGTACCACATCCGGCGTTCCTGGTTGTAGAGCAGGCCGTGCTCGATGCCGGCACGCACGCAGCTGGCTGTCCCTTCCGGACGCAGGCTCAGGCTGTCGCCGTTGCGGTCTTCAAAGGTGTACATCTCTTTTTCGACCACGTCGGTCACTTCACCGATGGCGCGCTTGAACAGATGGGTCTGCTCGACGATGGGCATGCGCACTTCGCTGTAGCCGTAGCTGGCGACGACCTGGCGCAGGATCTGTTCCACTTTCTGCCATACCGGGCTCTGCTCCGGCAGGCAATCATTCATACCGCGAATAGCTTGGATCTGTTTTGCCACGTTGATACTCGAGAAAAAGAGGTAAAATTTGGCCGCATTATAGGGATTTTCGGCCCCGAGGTAAAATCAGGGTGCCCGGATGCGGGATGTAAAATCAACAACCTAAAGCCGGGGCCACCCCAGGTGGCCCCTCAATGGTTCAACCTTTGTCCACCTGGATCTGGTTGGCGGGATCCAGCATGGCCGCCCGGGCGCGGATACGGCGCTCCAGGGTCGGGATGAGATCCTTGTTGTCGAGCCTGTCAACCCGCTGGCCCCCTTCATAGAAGGCACTCTTGTTGGCGGCACCCGCCAGACCAAGGTCAGAGACCAGCGCCTCGCCCGGGCCATTCACCACGCAGCCGATGATGGAGACGTCCATCGGGGTGATGATGTCCTCCAGCCGCTCTTCCAGGGCGTTCACCGTCCCTATCACGTCGAACTCCTGACGGGAGCAGGAGGGACAGGCGATGAAGTTGATGCCGCGGGAGCGGATGCGCAGGGACTTGAGAATGTCGAAGCCCACCTTCACCTCTTCCACCGGATCGGCGGCCAGGGAGATGCGAATGGTGTCGCCTATGCCATCGGCCAGCAGCATGCCGAGCCCTATGGCGGATTTCACCGCGCCGGCACGGAATCCGCCCGCCTCGGTGATCCCCAGGTGCAGCGGCTGGTCGATCTGCTTGGCCAGCAGGCGATAGGCACCGACCGCCAGGAAGACATCGGAGGCCTTGACGCTCACCTTGAAGTTCTCAAAGTTGAGGCGATCCAGGTAATCCACGTGGCGCATGGCCGACTCGAGCAGGGCTTCCGGGGTCGGTTCGCCATACTTTTCCTGGATGTCACGCTCCAGAGAGCCGCCGTTGACGCCGATGCGGATCGGAATGTTGTAATGACGGGCACAGTCAACCACGGCGCGCACCCGTTCTTCGTTGCCGATGTTGCCCGGGTTGATGCGCAGGCAATCGGCACCGTACTCGGCCACTTTCAGGGCGATGCGGTAGTCGAAGTGGATATCGGCGACGATGGGAATACGGGTCTGCTGCTTGATGAGCCGGAAGGCTTCCGCCGCTTCCATGGTGGGCACCGAGACCCGGACTATGTCAGCACCGACCCGCTCGATCCGCTGGATCTGCTCGACGGTGGCGGCAACATCGGTAGTCTTGGTGTTGGTCATGGTCTGCACCGTGATGGGGGCGTTGCCCCCAACCGGCACGTTGCCGACCATGATCTGCCTGGATTGACGACGAATAATGGGGGATTCGTGAGCGGACATGGCGGACAGATTACTCCTGCGGCAGTGAGAAGCGAGCAGTCCGGCCGTTGTTGTAACGGCTCATGTCGAAGGACTTGCCCTGGTATTCGAGATTGACCGCCATGGGCGCGCCAATGATGAATCTGAGTGGCTCGGGTCCTTCCAGCACAAGCTCGTCGTTCGCCTTCTTCAGACCGCTGAACAGGGTCTTGCCGTTGGCATCCTTGACATCCAGCCAGCAGTCGGCGGTGAAGCTCATCTTGAGCTGGGGCGCCTTGCCAGGTTCGGTGGCGACCGTCTCTGCTGGCGCCAGGGTCGCCTTTGCGGCCGAGGCCTCGGTAGACAGGGCGGCGCTGGTCGCGGCAACGACATCCGGTGCTGTGGCGGCGGCGTCACTCACCGCAGCCTCAGTCGCCACGGCATCGGAGGCCACGGACAACACGGGGTCGGCCACGTCCACCGTAGGCGTCACGTTGGCGACCGACGCGGTCTGGTCCGTGCCCATCTCGCTCGCCGCAAGGGCTTCATCCCCGGCGGAGCGACGTGCTGTACTCTGCCACCACCAGGCGATGGAGAGCGCAATCAGTACCAGGATCACCAGCCAGGTCACCACCTTGAGCCGACTGTCGTTGGCTTGCTGGCGGGAGCGGCGGGAGAAGCTCTGCATGTCGATGTTATCGGGCGGCGTCAGCCCCAGCTTGTCGTAGGCCGCGAGTATGGTTTCCTCGGGAATGCCGACCAGCTTGGCATAAGTACGCAGATAGCCCCGAATGAAGGTGTGGGACGTGTGCTTGTCGTAGGTATCCGATTCGATAGCGGCGATCAGGGTCAGACGAAGGTGAATGCGGGACGCAACCTGCTCTCGTGTCCAGCCGAGCTGTTCACGGGCGTTGCGCAGCAGCTGGCCTGGGCCAACTGCCTGGGAGTCGTCTTGGAAATCGTGTGGCTGTTCAGTAGTCATTGGCTAAGTAACGCTTGGCTTGTTGCGAAGTGGGATATTGCCTTACCAGCTCAGTCCCGAATTGGTGAAGTAATGCCGGTTTGTCCATGGCCTGGGCAAGCCTCAGCCGGAGCCAGAGGCTCTCCTCGTTCTCGTCTGCCACGTCGGCGAAACGCACGAGATAAGACTGCACATCAGGCAGCTTGCCATCTTTCATGGAAAGCTCGGCCATGTCCAGCAATAACCTTGGATTGCGGGGATTATACCCCAAGGCCAGACGATAGTACTCGTTGGCCTTGTCATTTCTGTGATTTTGCATCGAGCAGAGCGCCGCATTCTCGTAGGTATCGGCGATCTTGATGTAATCCGGCTGGCTGACCGCCTGCAGGAATGCCTTCTCCGCCTCGTCGAAGCGCCCACGGTTGCACAGGAAGGCACCGTAGTTGTTCATCGCGTCAGCGTTGGTCGGATCCATGGCCAGTGCCTTCTTGTAATTCTCTTCGGCCGCCTTGAAATCGGATACCTGCTGGTAGAAATAGGCGAAGCCGATATACACCTGAGGGTTGCTGGGGTCGTACTGGAGGGCCCGATCGAGGTTGAACTTGGCCTGTTCGGCATTGCCCTGACGCAGATATTGAATACCCAGATCGAGGCGGGTCTGGGCAGCCGCCTTGAAGTCGGGACCCACTTCACGCTGGGTAGAATTCTGGCCAGCGTAAGTGGTCTCGGTGACACAGCCAGGCAGCGCGCAGAGCGCTGCCACTACGATCAATGTACGGATATCCATTTCCTGTCTATACAATGGCTTAGCGAGTTAAACCATTTTGACGGAAATCCCATCCTGTTGCATCCGATTTTTCATGGTGCGCTTGGTGCGGTCGATCACCTCCCCCACCAGCTGGCCACAGGCCGCATCGATGTCATCCCCGCGGGTCTTGCGGACGATGACGGTCATACCGTATTCCATCAGCACCTTGGAGAAGCGGTCGATGCGACTGTTGCTCGGCTTGCCAAACGGATTGCCCGGGAAGGGGTTGAACGGGATCAGGTTGACCTTGCAAGGGGTATCTTTGAGTACCTGCGCCAGCTCGTGGGCATGCTGCATGTCGTCATTGATATGATCGAGCAGCACATATTCCACCGTCACCCGGCCGCCATTGGCGTTGGACTTGGCCAGATAGCGGCGCACCCCCGCCAGGAAGGCCTCGATGTTGTACTTGTCGTTGATCGGCATGATCTCGGAGCGCAGCTTGTCATTCGGTGCATGCAACGAGATGGCCAGCGCCACGTCGATCTGGTCGCCCAGCATGTCCAGCGCCGGCACCACGCCGGAGGTGGAGAGGGTGACGCGGCGCTTGGAGATACCAAAACCAAAGTCATCCATCATCAGGCTCATGGCCGGCACCACGTTGGCGAGATTCAGCAGCGGCTCGCCCATGCCCATCATCACCACGTTGGTGATGGGGCGCTTGCCGCCCACCACCTTGGCGGCACGCCAGACCTGGCCGATGATCTCGGAGACCTTCAGGTTGCGGTTGAAACCTTGCTGGGCGGTGGAGCAGAAGGTGCACGCCAGGGCGCAGCCGACCTGGGAGGAGACACAGAGGGTTGCCCGATCCGCCTCCGGGATGTAGACGGTCTCGACTTCCTGATCCCCGACCTGCAGGGCCCACTTGATGGTGCCATCCGCGGAGCGTTGTTCACGGCTGATCTCGGGGGCTCGGATCTCGGCAATGGCCTTGAGACGCTCACGCAACGCCTTGTTGACGTTGCTCATCTGATCGAAGTCATCACAACCGGAGTGGTAGATCCACTTCATTATCTGATCTGCCCGGAACGGCTTCTCGCCCAGCTCGACGAAGAAGGCACGCATGGCATCCCGATCGAGATCCAGCAGGTTGGTTTTTGTTTCGCTCATCAAGGGCCTCAGCTCACACACTTCATAAATTATCGGCTGACCTACGTCAGGGGGCGGCATTGTACAAATAATGGGTCTGCCTTTCCACCTGGAGAATAAGAGGATATTGACCGAATGACCAAAAAACAAAAGGGAGCCGAGGCTCCCTTGATGATCTTCTGACGAAAATCAGCCGCGTGGGCAGATCTCGGCGTCGGAGAAGAAGTAGGCGATTTCACGAGCGGCAGAGGCCGGGGCATCGGAACCGTGCACAGCGTTGCGATCGATGCTCTCGGCATAGCAGGAGCGCAGGGTGCCGGCCAGGGCCTCTTTCGGGTTGGTGGCGCCCATGATTTCGCGATGACGGCGAATGGCGTCTTCCCCTTCCAGCACCTGTACCATGACGGGGCCTGAGGTCATGAAAGCAACCAGTCCATCATAGAAAGGCTTGCCCTGGTGTTCGGCGTAGAAACCGGCGGCCTGCTCGCTGCTCAGGTGCAGCATCTTGGCGGCGACCACTTTCAGGCCGGCGCTCTCGAAGCGGCTGTAGATGGCACCGATCAGGTTCTTGCTGACCGCGTCCGGCTTGACGATAGAGAAGGTACGTTCGATAGCCATTGAGTTCTTTCCTTAACTACAGAGTTTTATTGTAGGAATCCATGTTCGGCGGCGATTATACGTAAACAAAAACCGAAATAACACACAAAATAGCAACTTTTTATTAAACAAAAAATTCCTTGAAACAACATGGTGACTCATCTTGTGTCATGGCACTGAGAAAAAATGTGCGCTTGTGCACGATAGTCACGCTAACCCGCTAAAACCCTATCTATTGCTCATATAACCAGCACCGTTGAAAAGGGCACCCCGAGGTGCCCTTTCGCCTTGTCATGCCCCTCGGCGCGTCTCCGCCAGCAGGGTATGGGCGATGGTGCGCATCCCCAGGGTGTTGGCCCCGGGGGCCCAGAGGTTGTCACCGTTCTCGCTGAAACAGGCGGCGAGATCGACGTGCAGCCAGCCCCGCCCTTCATTGCCGACGAAGCGGGAGAGGAAACCCGCCGCGTTGGAGGCACCGCCCGGGCCACCACCCGGCACCGGACGGCTGTTGGCCGTATCGGCATAGTGGGACGGGCACTGCTGGCGGTGCCAGGGTTCCAGCGGCAGCGGCCAGGCTGGCTCCTGCTCCGCATCCGAATAGGCCATAGCACGGCTCACCAATCCCTTGTCGAGGCCGAACAGGGCGTTGTAGCGCCCCCCCAGCGCCATCACGGCGGCCCCGGTCAGGGTGGCGGCGTCGATGATGAGCGGTGCGCCGGACTCCCCGGCGAGCTGCAGACCGTCGGCCAGCACCAGGCGCCCCTCGGCGTCGGTGTTGACGATCTCGACCGTGGTGCCGTTCTTGTAGGTGAGGATATCACCCAGCTTGTAGGCGTGACCGGAGACCAGGTTCTCGGCGCAGCAGAGAATGAGCTTCACCCGCTTGTCGAGGCCGCGCAGTATGGCCAGCGCCAGGGCGCCGGTGACGATGGCCGCCCCCCCCATGTCATGCTTCATGGTGAGCATGCCCTGGGAGGTTTTCATGGAGTAGCCGCCGGAGTCGAAGGTGATGCCCTTGCCCACCAGGGCCGCCGCCACGGGGGCGTTGCGATCCCCGGTGGGGTTGTAGTCCAGCTCCAGCATCACGGGTTCGCGATCGCTGCCGCGGCCAACCTGATAGAGACCGACCCAACCCGCCTGCTGCAAGGCTTCGCCCTTGAGGATGCGATGGCTGATCCTGTCCGGTGCCAGCTCGGTGATGAAGGCTGCCGCCTCCACCGCCAGCTCCAGCGGTCCCAGCTGCTCCGGGGTGGCATTGGTCATCTCACGCACCCAGCGCCCGCACAGCCAGCGCGCCTCCAGCTCTTCCCTGTCCTCTTCGGACGAGGTCGCCCACTGCAGCTCCACCTCGGCCTTCGGGGTCTGCAGCCCCTGGGCGAAGGCCCACTGCTGCTCGCGCTCCCAGTGACCGCACAGGGCGACCTTCTGGATCCCCTGACCACAGAGACGGCGGGCCGCCTGCTGGATGTCCAGCAAGGGGGACGCCGTCACCAGGTGGATCACCATGCCATCGGCACGGTGGGAGAGCAGCGCCCCCTCGCCCCAATCGGGGGCGGCAAATTCACGGCTCAGCCAGACGTTCATTCACACACCTCCTGCAACCAGCGCGCTATGGTGCGCAGACCGTGCCCTTTGGCGCCGGTCGCCCACAGCTCGTTGCCGGACTTTTGATAGGAGGCGGCGAGATCCAGGTGCACCCAGCCCTTGCCCTCGTCACGCACGAAGCGCGACAAGAACGCGGCGGCCGTGGTGGCCCCGGCGGTGCCTTCGGCGGAGGCGACGTTACCCAGCTCGGCGAAGGCCGAGGTGAGCTGCCCCACATGCCAGGGTTCCAGCGGCAGCGGCCAGGCCTTCTCCTGCTCGGCTTTCGCGGCGGCCAGGGCGCGCTGTTGCTCCCGATCGTCTAAGGCAAACACGGCATTGTAGTCGCGGCCCAGCGCGGTCTTGGCGGCGCCGGTCAGGGTGGCGGCATCGAGAATGTGGGCGGCGCCGCTGTCGGAGGCTGCCAGCAGGCCATCGGCCAGCACCAGGCGCCCTTCCGCATCGGTGTTCTGGATCTCCACCGAGATGCCGTTCTTGTAGGTGAGGATGTCACCGAGCTTGAAGGCGTGGCCGGAGACCAGGTTCTCGGCACAGCAGAGAATGAGCTTCACCCGCTTGTCGAGGCCGCGGCTGATGGCGAGCGCCAGGGCGCCGGTCACCATGGCGGCCCCACCCATGTCGGACTTCATCGGCAGCATGTTGTCAGAGGACTTCATGGAGTAGCCACCGGAGTCGAAGGTGATGCCCTTGCCCACCAGAGCCGCCACCACGGGGGCGTTGCGATCCCCGGTCGGGTTGTAGTCCAGCTCCAGCAGCACGGGCTCGCGCTCGCTGCCGCGGCCCACCGACCAGATCCCGATATGGCCGGCCTCGCGCAGAGCTTCGCCTGCGGTGATGCGGGCGGTGACCTGATCGCCACCCAGGCCGCGGATCAGCAGCAGGGCGGACTCCGCCAGGCTCATGGGGTAGATCTCTTCCGGGCAACCGTTGGTCACCTCGCGCACCCAGCGGGTCGCCTTGACCAGCGCTTCCAGCTCGAGGGCATCCGCTGCGCTCTGCTCGCCGAAGTCCAGTTCACGCTGCCCCTTGGCGGCATAGAAGCCCTGGGCGAAGGCGTAACGGCGCTCCAGATCCCAGCCCTCACCGACCAGGCTCACCCGCTTGATGCCGCTCGATTCGAGTCGACGAGCCGCACGCTGAACTGTGCGCAGGATATCCTGCTGCTGGACGGTGGAACCCAGGTGGATCAGGGTCTCTTCACCGTTGAAACTGAGCAGTGCGCCTTCACCCCAGTGGGCGGCAGCAGCCTGGGCGGATAACAGTACCTTCATCATGTCAGCCATTTTCTCTTGCTTCCTTTTCTTCTTGGCACGATTCATTAACAACGCGGGGTAACGGAGACAAAAAAGGCCGTTCCCCCGAGGGGTACGGCCTTCACCATATCATTACTGCACCATGAGATGCTGCACGCGCAATTCACTCATGTGTAATTAGCGGGTCAATCAGTGACGCTCGGAGGCGAGGTTGATGGTGTACTTGGGCAGCTCCACCACCAGATCCTCATCCGCCAGACGGGCCTGGCAACTCAGGCGGGATTCCGGCTCCAGTCCCCATGCCTTGTCCAGCATGTCGTCTTCCAGCTCATCGCTCGGCTCGAGGGAGTCAAACCCCTCCCGCACCACGCAGTGGCAGGTGGTACAGGCACAAGACTTCTCGCAGGCATGCTCGATCTCGATGCCGTTGCGCAGGGCGATGTCCAGTATGGTCTCACCGGTCGCGCCCTCGAGGGCTGCGCCGTCCGGACAGAGTTCGGGGTGAGGCAGAATGATCAGTTTTGGCATATTACACCTTGTTGACGTTTTGGCCGGTCAGCACCTTGCGAATGGACGCATCCATGCGACGGGCCGCAAACTCGCCACTGACGGCATCCGCCGCCTCGATGGCATCTTTGATTTGATTGGTTGTGCCTGTGGCACGCATGGCCAGCAGATGAGTGATCGCGGCGTCGATCTCGGCACGTTCGGCAGTATTGAGCAGCGCTTCGCCATCGGCGGCCAGCGCCGCATTGAGGCTCTCCACCACCCGATCGGCTTCCACCTGCTGCTCCGCCAGCATGCGGGCATCCATGTCCTGCTGGGCATTGGCGATGGAGGCGCTCAGCATGCTGAGGATGTCCTCTTCCGCCAAGCCATAGGAGGGCTTGACCTGGATCTCCGCCTGCACGCCGGAGGATTTTTCCATGGCGCTGACCGACAGCAGTCCGTCCGCATCCACCTGGAAGGTGACGCGAATGTGGGCGGCACCGGCCGCCATGGGCGGAATACCGGTCAGGGTGAAGCGGGCCAGGGAGCGGCAATCCGCCACCAGCTCGCGTTCTCCCTGCACCACATGAATGGCCATGGCAGTCTGGCCATCCTTGAAGGTGGTGAACTCCTGGGCACGGGCCACCGGTATGGTGGTGTTGCGCGGGATCACCTTCTCGGCAAGCCCCCCCATGGTCTCAAGACCCAGAGAGAGCGGGATCACGTCCAGCAGCAGCATCTCGGCATCGGGCTTGTTGCCCACCAGGATGTCGGCCTGGATGGCAGCGCCGATGGCGACCACCTTGTCCGGATCTATGCTGGTGAGCGGCGTACGCTGGAAGAACGCCCCCACCTGCTCGCGCACCAGCGGCACCCGGGTGGAGCCCCCCACCATCACCACTTCCAGCACCTCCACCTGCTCGAGCCCCGCATCGCGCAGGGCGCGGCGGCAGGCCAGCAGAGTGCGCTTGACCAGCGGCAGGATGAGCTCGTCGAACTGGCTGCGGCTCACCTCCCCCTGCCAGCCGGCAAAGGAGCAGGCAACGCGGTCTGCATCCGTCAGGCCGTGCTTGACCGCCGCCGCCACATCCAGCAACTCCCGCTGGGTGCGGGCATCGAGCTGGCCACTCAAACCGGCCTGCGCCTTGATCCAGTCTGCCAGCAGATGATCGAAATCATCGCCACCCAGCGCCGAGTCGCCGCCGGTAGCCATCACCTCGAACACCCCGCGATGCAGACGCAGGATGGAAATGTCGAAGGTGCCACCACCGAGGTCATAGACGGCGATCACCCCTTCCTGACCGGAGTCGAGGCCGTAGGCGATGGCGGCGGCGGTGGGCTCGTTGAGCAGGCGCAGCACGTGTAGACCAGCCAGACGGGCCGCATCCTTGGTGCCCTGGCGTTGGGCGTCATCAAAATAGGCGGGCACTGTGATGACCACACCGTCGAGATCACCGCCGAGGGAGGCGGCGCCGCGCTCGGCCAGTTTTTTGAGGATCTCCGCCGAGACCTGCACCGGATTGACCAGCCCCTGGCGGGTCTGGATCTGGGGCATGCCGTTGTCGGCGGCCACGAACTCGTAAGGCTGCTGACGGATATCCATGTCGGCCAGCGCCTTGCCCATCATCCGTTTGACCGAGACGATGGTGTTGTGGGGATCGAGGGCGGCTTCGCGCTTGGCGTCAAAGCCCACCCTGATGGCGTCGGCCTGACCAGCTTGATAGTGCACCACGGAGGGCAGCAGATCGCGCCCCTGTTCGTCACTCAGGGTATCGGCCTGGCCGCTGCGTACGGCGGCAACCAGGGAGTTGGTGGTGCCGAGATCGATGCCTACGGCACGTTTGTGCTGATGAGGCGCGGCGCTCTGGCCGGGCTCGGCGATTTGCAGTAATGCCATGGGTAATCACAATTCCAGCGTTAGAGGGTCAAGACTCGAACAGCGAGTCTTCGAATCGTTCCAGCTCCTCGAGGAGCTTGTCGACAAACTTGAGTTTGCGCACGCAATCGGCCGCCGCCAGATCTTCACCCGCGGTGAGGGCATCGGTCAGCCGTTGCATCAGAGACTGGTGATCATGCCTGATCTCGCAACGAAAATCTTCGATGGCACGCTCAGGACTCGCATTCCCTTTCAGGTCAGCCAGGCGCTCGCGCCACTCCAGCTGTTGCATCAGGAAAGAGGTGTCTTGCAGGGTCTGTTGCTCGCCTCGAATGTCAGTACCGCGCAGGGAGAGCAGGTATTCTGCTCGGCGCAGGGGGGACTTGAGGGTAGTGAAGGCATCGTTGATCTGGGCGGCACGCTGCACCGCGGCCAACTGCTCCCGCTCGGGGGCGGTGGCAAAACGATCGGGGTGAAACCGGGTTTGCAACTGGCGGTAGGTGTCTGCCAGCTGGCGGGTATCGAGCTCGAAGCCCTCTGCCAGCCCGAACAGCTCGAAATGATTCATTCTGTGTCCTCAGACTCGAAGGCTAGTGCCTTGCTCACCATCCATCTTGAACGGCAAAGCCGGCAGCAGGCTGCCGGCTTCATCGATTAGACGCTGAAGCTCTCGCCACAACCGCACTCGCCCTTGGCGTTCGGGTTGTTGAACTGGAAGCCCTCGTTGAGGCCCTCCTTGACGAAGTCCAGCTCGGTGCCATCCAGATGGATCAGGCTCTTGGCATCGACGATGATCTTGACACCGTTTTGCTCGAACACCTGATCCTCAGCGGCCAGCTCATCCACAAACTCGAGCACATAGGCAAGGCCAGAACAGCCGGTGGTCTTAACGCCGAGGCGCAGGCCTATGCCCTTGCCCCGGTTGGTTATGAAAGAGGAAACCCGTGCCGCTGCGGCATCTGTCATGGTAATGGCCATACTGCTCTCCGGACCTTAGAGACCTTTCTTCTGCTTGTAATCGGCGATGGCGGCCTTGATGGCATCCTCCGCCAGAATGGAGCAGTGGATCTTCACCGGCGGCAGGGCCAGCTCTTCGGCGATGTCGGTGTTCTTGATGCCGGCGGCTTCGTCCAGGGTCTTGCCCTTGACCCATTCGGTCACCAGGGAGCTGGAGGCGATGGCGGAGCCACAGCCATAGGTCTTGAACTTGGCGTCTTCGATGATGCCGTCGTCGCTGATCTTCAATTGCAGCTTCATCACGTCGCCACAGGCCGGGGCGCCGACCATGCCGGTCGCGATGCTGGGGTCGTTCTTGTCAAAACCGCCGACGTTGCGGGGATTCTCGTAGTGGTCGATTACTTTTTCACTGTAAGCCATATCTAACTCCTGCTAATTCCGTTGTTCACCAAACACTTGCCACGTTGGCAAGGATCAGTGATGTGCCCATTCGACCGTGTTCAGATCGACGCCGTCCTTGAACATCTCCCACAGGGGGGACATCTCGCGCAGACGACCGATGGAGTCGCAGATGAGCTTGATTGCGTAGTCGATCTCTTCCTCTGTGGTGAAGCGACCGATGCTGAAGCGGATGGAGCTGTGTGCCAGCTCGTCGTTCAGGCCCAGGGCGCGCAGCACGTAGGAAGGCTCCAGGCTGGCCGAAGTACAGGCCGAACCGGAAGAGACCGCCAGATCCTTCAGCGCCATGATGAGGGATTCCCCTTCCACATAGGCGAAGCTGACGTTCAGGTTACCCGGGACACGCTGGTCCAGATCGCCGTTGATATAGACTTCTTCGATGTTCTTGATGCCATTCCACAGACGCTGACGCAGGGCCATGATGTGCTGGCTCTCGCTCGCCATCTCTTCCTTGGCGATGCGGAAAGCCTCACCCATGCCAACGATCTGGTGGGTCGCCAGGGTGCCGGAACGCATGCCGCGCTCATGACCGCCACCGTGCATCTGGGCTTCCAGACGTACGCGGGGCTTGCGGCGCACGTACAGGGCACCGATCCCCTTGGGGCCGTATACCTTGTGGGCGGACATGGAGAGCAGGTCCACTTTCAGCGCTTCCACGTCCACCGGGATCTTGCCCACGCTCTGGACCGCGTCCACGTGCAGCAGGATCTTGCGGGAGCGGCACAGCTCGCCGATGGCGGCGATGTCCTGCACCACACCGATCTCGTTGTTCACATGCATGATGCTGACCAGGATGGTGTCATCGCGCAGGGCACCTTCGATCTGCTCGAGAGTGAACAGGCCGTTTGGCATCGGTTCGAGGTAGGTCACCTCATAGCCTTCACGCTCCAGCTGGCGGCAAGTGTCGAGCACCGCCTTGTGTTCAGTCTTGGAGGTGATGATGTGCTTGCCCTTGCCAGCATAGAAGTGGGCTATGCCCTTGATGGCCAGGTTGTTGGATTCGGTCGCGCCGGAGGTGAAGACGATCTCGCGAGGATCTGCACCAATCAGCTCTGCCACTTGATTACGGGCCAGGTCCACCGCCTCTTCGGCCTGCCAGCCGAAACGGTGAGAGCGGGAGGCAGGATTGCCAAACAGGCCGTCCATGGTGAGGCACTGCATCATTTTTTCTGCGACACGCGGGTCCACCGGACAGGTTGCCGAATAATCAAGGTAAATAGGCAGTTTCATGTTTTTCTCCGTTACGACGCGGCCACACAGCGACTCGTCGTGGAAAGCACGTTTATAGTTGGACTTTCAAGCTCACATCACCGCGTTCGGCCCGGTCAACCAGGGACAACACGGTCTTCATTTGTTCATCTTGCTTACCGGCGATGCGGCGCACATCGGCCTGACCGACCAGCTCCGCCAGGGTGATGTCCCCCAGGAAACTGGAAATGCGCTCACTCAAGTCACGCCACAGGGAGTGGGTCAGACACTGGGTACCACCGTGGCAGCCACCCTTGCCGAGACATTTGGTCGCATCGACCGATTCATCGACCGCGGTGATCACCTGACCTACCGAGATCTCGCCAGGGGCCAGGCCGAGGCGATAACCACCGCCCGGGCCGCGCACGCTGCTCACCAGCCCATGCTTGCGCAGACGGGCAAACAGTTGTTCCAGATAGGACAAGGAGATGCCCTGGCGCTCTGAAATATCAGCAAGAGGAACGGGCCCCTGCTCTGCATGCAACGCCACGTCGAGCATGGCTGTCACTGCGTAACGTCCTTTTGAGGTCAGTCTCATATGCCTTACCGTCTTGCGAACAAATCAATATGGGCACATGGTCACATACCCGACTAAAACAGTCAAGTATATGCTTGAGTAAATCAGTCGGGATTAATCCTGCGGCCGGGCTTTCTGCACCGAGGTGAGAATGCCCCGCAGGATATTCAATTCAACCACTTCCGGCCGGGCGCGGTTGAACAGACGGCGCAGCTTGCTCATGACATGACCGGGGTGATCATCGGCAATGAAGCCTGTCTTCTGCAGGGTCTGCTCCAGATGCAGATAGAAGCCTTCCAACTGCTGGGCACTGGGATAATCCACCCGCTCCGCATCCGATTCCACCGTGGCAGTTCCCTGAGTCTCCAGCCAGCGCATCCGCACCTCGTAGCAGAGGGTCTGCACCGCCATGGCCAGATTGAGAGAGCTGTATTCGGGGTTGGCCGGGATGGCCACGTGGTAGTGACACTTTTGCAGCTCATCGTTGGTGAGGCCGGTGCGTTCACGACCAAACACCAGAGCGACCGGATGCATCACCCCCTCCGTCACCAGCTTCTCACCCGCTTCGCGGGGATCCAGCATGGGCCAGCTCAGGGTCCGAGAGCGGGCACTGGTGCCGATGACCAGGCCACAATCGGCGATGGCCTCATCGAGCGTCGGCACGATGCGGGCGTTGACCAGCACATCGCTGGCTCCCGCCGCCAGGGCGATGGCATCGTCATCGGGCAAGGCTTGCGGATCAACCAACACCAGCTGAGTCAGCCCCATGGTCTTCATGGCTCTCGCCGCAGAGCCCATGTTGCCGGTGTGAGAGGTGTTTACCAAAACGATACGAATCTGATCCAACATGCCCAGTCAATCTTCAGTCAAAAATGGCGCGTAATAGTAACATAACGAATCGCTATTTTGGCACCGCTTCTGACCCCGCATTTCAGAACAAAAGTGATGGTTCGTATAACCAACCGGCCTGAAGGCGGGAAAAGGGAGAGCTAACCTTAGAGGGTCAAGCTGCATTACCCGGAGCACTCCTCTCATGCTTCCCCCCTGGATCTATGAACAATTGCCGTTGCTTTACCTGCTGCTCTCCGCCGTGTTGTGGTTCTTTGCCCACTCACCGCTGCTCTGGCTAGCGGCGATCCTGCTGTTTGTGGTGGGTGCTCTCCTCTGGATGATGCGCTCCAACTACAGGCGCACCGATCTGGTCATCTATCCCGCCAAACGCTGGCTGCAACCGGAGTGGTACTATGAGGCCCTGCCTTTCCTGTGGCTGGCGCTCGGGCTGGTGCTGCTGCGCCTGCCTGACACTACGGCCCTGCTCGCCCTGCTCCCCTGTCTCTGGGCTGGTCGCTGCCTGTGGGCCCGGCGGCGTCATCGCCATCATACCCCGGGGCTGGCGATGCAGCTGAGACGCGGCTCAGGCCATAGACGCGGGCAGCGGATCCTGCGCTGATCGCACCCGCGCTATCAGGGTGGCCAGATCCATCAGGGGATATTTCATCAGCCCGGGCAGCCCATCGAAATCCAGGCTGTCCATCAGGTTCTTCACCTCGAGGCCCAGCTCGGTATCCCCTTCTATCTTCAGCCTGCGCTGGAAGAAGAGGGAGTCCGGATCCTCCTTGCGACCGGCAATCAGGATGAGATCCTGGCTGCTGCCGCTGAAGCAGACATCGGCTCGCTCGCAGTCACGGGCCACCACCAGTTTTCCCTCTCGCTCGCTGACGAACCAGCAGAGCTCGAGATCCGACACCTCAACTTTGAGCCACTTGCCGGCCAGGAAGGCGAAATCCCCGTCCTGGATGGCCTCCTTGAACGCCTGTGCCAACAAGGCTTCCATCAGGTTTTGCTGCAGGGTGAAGGGCACCAGCTTGAGCGGACGGCGCAAGAGACGAGGAGCCTGTTCGACCAGGCGGCGTTGCAGTTGTTGAAACACGATAAACTCCCAGTTTTTTGCGCATTCAAACACAGTGCAATTATCAGGATCCTGTTGAAAATCAAACTTGTGCCCACTTACCTCTAGAAGGGTAAAGCCACACAAAGCTGCCTCAGGTCAAAAAGCGGGGGGTCAAGCCTGCATACAATCGGGCCACTTTTTGCATTTTTGCCCTCTCGGAGCGTACCCGATGGAATTACTCTGCCCGGCAGGTAGCCTGCCGGCACTGAAGACAGCCGTGGATAACGGGGCCGATGCCGTCTATATCGGCTTCAAGGATGACACCAACGCCCGCCACTTCGCCGGGCTCAACTTCACGGACAGCAAACTGGAGAAGGCGGTGGACTATGTGCACCGGCACGGCCGCAAGCTGCACATCGCCATCAACACCTTCGCCCACCCGGGCTCCGATGCCAGATGGAAGCAGGCCGTGGACAGGGGAGTGGCGCTCGGTGCCGATGCCCTGATCATCGCCGATCTCGCCGTGCTGGATTACGCCAGCCGCCATCATCCCGACATGGAGCTCCATGTCTCGGTGCAGGCCAGCGCCACCAACGCCGCCGCCATCCGCTTCTACCAGCAGCACTTCAACGTCGGCCGGGTGGTGCTGCCACGGGTGCTCTCCATGCACCAGGTCAGGCAGCTGGCCCGCGAGACCGATGTCGGCCTCGAGGTGTTCGCCTTCGGCAGCCTCTGCATCATGGCGGAGGGGCGCTGCTATCTCTCCTCCTACATGACGGGTGAAAGCCCCAATACCGTGGGCGCCTGCTCCCCCGCCAAGTTCGTGCGCTGGGAAGAGACCCCCCGCGGTCTCGAATCCCGTCTCAACGAGGTGCTGATCGATCGCTACGGCCCGGGGGAAAACGCCGGTTACCCGACCCTGTGCAAGGGGCGTTTCGAGGTGGACGGCCAGACCTATCACGCCCTGGAGGAGCCCACCAGTCTCAACACGCTTGGCCTCTTGCCCGAGCTGTTCCAGACCGGGATCCAGTCGGTCAAGATCGAGGGCCGCCAACGCAGCCCTGCCTATGTCGAGCAGGTGACCCGAGTCTGGCGCGCCGCCATCGATACCTATCAAGCCAACCCCGACGCCTATCAGGTCAAAGCTGAGTGGGATACCCAGCTCGCCCGCGTCTCCGAGGGAAGTCAGACCACCCTCGGCGCCTATCATCGCCAGTGGCAATAAAAGGAGCACATCATGCAATTCTCTCTCGGGCCCCTGCTCTTCTACTGGCCCAAGGCCGACACCCGGGCCTTTTATGAGGCGGCGGCGCAGAGCCAGGCAGACATCATCTATCTGGGTGAGACGGTGTGCAGCAAACGCCGGGAACTGAAAGTAGATGACTGGATTGCCCTGGCCCGCCGGGTGGCGAGCACGGGTAAACAGACCGTACTCTCCACTCTGGCGCTGATCTCGGCGCCGTCGGAGCTCAAGGAAGTGAAGCGGCTGGTGGACAACGGCGATCTCATGGTCGAGGCCAACGATCTCGGCACCGTCCAGCTCGCCTGTGAGGCGGGGCTGCCCTTCGTGTGTGGCCCGGCCATCAATGCCTACAACGCAGACGTGCTGCGCATGCTGCTCAAACAGGGGATGCAGCGCTGGGTGATGCCGGTAGAGCTCTCCCGAGACTGGCTGGTGCAACTCAATGAGGATCTTGGCCCGCTCCGCCAGCAGTTCGAGGTGGAGGTGTTCGCCTACGGCCACCTGCCGCTCGCCTACTCGGCGCGCTGCTTCACCGCCCGCTCCCTCGACAAGCCCAAGGACAACTGCGAGCTCGCCTGCATCCACTACCCGACCGGACGGCTGGCCAGCAGCCGCGAGGGGCAGAAGGTGTTCAATCTCAACGGCATCCAGACCCAGTCCGGCTACTGCTACAACCTCGGCAACGAGCTTAAAGGCATGGCGGGACTGGTGGATGTAGTGCGCCTCTCTCCCGAAGGGATGGAGACACTCGACATGCTGGCGCGTTTCAAAGCCAACCAGCAGGGCCAGGCTCCCCTCCCCCTGCAGCAGGAATGGGACTGCAACGGTTACTGGCGACAGATCCCCGGCATGAGCCTGGTGGAGTGATCACGCAGGGACGACTGCAGCGGACAGCAAAAAGGCCTCATCAAGAGGCCTTTTTTACTGAGGGCTGACGCCCTTCTCACGCTTTGCTGCTTTTGCCCTGAGCACCCGGCGGCAAGGGTTTGCGCGCCATCAGCTCCAGCTCGAGCAGGGCATAGCGATGCTCGATGAAGTCATAGACGTTGTTGGCCAGCGCCAGCTTGAAGTAACTGATGGCTTCCTTGCGGTTGCCCTTGGCCAGCTCGAACTTGCCGAGGTAGAAGTAAGTTTCGCACAGACGTTCGGCGAGCTCCCGGTTGTCTTTCACCCCTTTCACCACGTTGCCCATCAGCTGGGTGGCGTTGATCTCGCCGGTATAGAGGCGGACCAGATCCCAGTTCCAGGCGTCGTCGTCGTACTTGTTGAGGCGTTCGCGCATCCGGCTCATGGCCGCCGGCCCGTTGAGCTTCTGCTCGGCCAGATAGAGCCAGATCACCCGGTAGGGATCTTCCGGTTGCGCCTCGTAGAAACGCTTCATATCGGCGGTAGCCAGCTCTGGCCTGTTGCCGTAATAGAGCGCGATGCCACGGTTGAGATAGGCGTAATCGTAATCCGGGGCGAGCTCGAGTGCCGAATCGAACGCCTCATAGGCCTCGTCATAGTTCTGTTGCTGAACCAGATAAACACCGATGAAGTTGTAAGCCTCGGCAAAGTCGGGCTTCTCCCGCAGGGCACGGTTGAAGTCGAGCCGAGCGAGGGAACGCAAGCCAACCCGGTCAAACACCACGGCACGCTCATAGAAGAGCTCCGCCCGCTGTTCGGTCGTCAATTCCATTTCACTGAGCATCTGCCCGAGTCGCGCCAACGCCAACTCGCTCTGGTAGGAGACCTGCAAGGGGGTCGCCAATACCAATGAAGCGGGTTGCGGCTTGGGAACTTGAGGCGCTGTAACCTGACTGCTACTGCTGCATCCCCACATGGGGAGCAACAACAGAATACCGGTGAGGTATCCAATCCCTTTCCTGACGTTCAATGAACACTCCGACGCTTACGCTTGACCCCGCATATGGTAAAGGTCAACCGGCCTTTTGTCATGTGGCGCAACCCCTATCCCTCAAATAAATCAGGATTCGACAGGGTATCCGGCATCACTCCAACCACGAAAGCCTCCATCGACGCTGACCACCCGGGAATACCCCATCTTTTGCAGGTTATCCGCCACCAGGATGGAGCGAAAACCCCCACCACAATAGAGGTAGAGCTCGGTGTCGGGATCGGGATAACGGGTCTCGATGTCCCGCTCCATCACTCCGCGGCCCAAGTGTTCCGCCCCCGGCAGGTGCCCTTTCGCCCACTCGTTATCTTCCCGCACGTCGATCAGGTGAAAATCACGGCCTTCTTCCTGCCAGCGCCTGATCTGGTGCACGTCGGTTTCCCGTACCTGCGGGCGAATGCCCTCTACCAGGGCCAGAAAACGGGGATTGTGTTGCATGGCTTGCTCCTTGCATTTTTGCAATGGGTAATGAGGATGGGTTGTAGGGAGCATAATGACTCAGCCACATCCCAAGAGAAAGGGCGCCTTGTGGCGCCCTTGTCTGTTACGGCAGGATCTCTTGCTGATCCGCCCCCTCTTTTTCCACCTGGGTCGGCAGCATGTGCTCCCGCTTGACCCCGAAGAACATGGCAGAGGCACTCGCCACATAGATGGAGGAGTAGGTCCCGAAGGCCACCCCTATCACCATGGCGATGGCGAAGCCGTGGATCAGCGGGCCGCCCTTGAGCAGCAGCGCCACCACCACCACGAAGGTCAACCCCGAGGTGATGATGGTCCGGCTCAGGGTCTCGGTCATGGAGAGATCCATGATCTCGGCGGTATCACCCCGGCGCACCTTGCGGAAGTTCTCCCGCACCCGGTCGAACACGACGATGGTATCGTTCAGGGAGTAACCCACCAGCGTCATCAGCGCCGCCAGCACGGTCAGGTCGAACTCGTACTGGAAGTAGGCGAAGATGCCGAGGGTGATGATGACGTCGTGCGCCAGAGAGAGGATACCCCCCATCGCCAGACGCCACTCGAAGCGCACCGCCACATAGGCCAGGATGCAGAGGATGGAGGCCAGCATGGCCAGGGCACCGTCTGTCGCCAGCTCGTCACCGACCGAAGGACCGACGAACTCGACCCGCTTGAGCACGGCGCTTTCATCGATCAGCTTGGCGGCCGCCAGCACCTCGTTGCCCTGCTGCTCGACCTTGACCCCCTCTTTCGGAGCCATACGCACCAGCACGTCGCGGCTGGAGCCGAAGAATTGCAGGGTCGCCCCTTCAATTTTCTGCTCGTCCAGCGCCTCGTGCATCTTGTCCAGGCTCACCGATTGCTGGAAGCCCACCTCGATGGTGGTCCCCCCGGTGAAGTCCAGACCCCAGTTCAAACCGCGATCGAACAGGCAGAACAGGGCGAGCATCGTCAGCAAGGCAGAGAACACCATTCCCGACTTGGCGAAGCGCATGAAGGGGATGGGCTTTTCAAAATGTAGAATCTGAAACATGTCTCTTCCTTAGATCGGCAGCTTGTCGATGCGCCGTCCGCCCCAGGCCAGGTTGATGATGGCGCGGGATACCGTGATGGCCGTAAACATGGAGGCGGTCAGACCGATGCCCAGCGTCAGGGCGAAGCCCTTGATGGCGCCGGTGCCGATGCCAAACAGGATCACACAGGTGATGAGCGAGGTGACGTTCGAGTCGGCGATGGTCGAGAAGGCGCGGTCAAAGCCCATGTGGATGGCTTGCTGCACACCGCGGCCGTTACGGATCTCTTCACGAATACGCTCGTAGATCAGCACGTTCGCATCCACTGCCATACCCAACGTCAGCACGATACCGGCGATACCCGGCAGGGTCATGGTGGCCCCCGGTATCATCGACATGATGCCGACGATCAGCACCAGGTTCATGGAGAGAGCCAGGTTGGCCACCCAACCGAACGCACGGTAGTAGATCCCCATGAACAACACGATCACCAGCATGGCCCAGCCGATGGCTTCCATCCCGCTGTCGATGTTCTGCTGACCCAGGCTCGGGCCTATGGTGCGCTCTTCGACGATCTGGATGGGGGCTATCAGGGCACCGGCACGCAGCAGCAGCGCCAGGTTGTGGGCTTCGTTGGCGTTGTCGATACCTGTGATGCGGAACTGGCTGCCAAGGCGCGACTGGATGGTGGCGACGTTGATCACCTCCTCCTGCTTGCGGAACTTGCGCTTGCCGTCCGGACCGGGTTGACCGACAGGCTTGTACTCGATGAAGACGGTGGCCATGCCCTTACCAACGTTGTCTTTGGTAAAGTTGGCCATCTTGTTGCCACCCTGGCCATCGAGCTTGATGTTGACCTGGGGACGGCTGTATTCGTCGAAACCGGACTGGGCACCCACGATGTGGTCACCGGTCAGGATCACGCGCTTTTGCAGCACCACGGGACGACCGTTGCGATCGTTGTAGACCTTGGAGCTCGGCGGCACCCGACCTGCGGCCGCGGCCTGGATGTCGGCGGCCTCATCGACCATGTGGAACTCCAGGGTCGCAGTAGCCCCCAGGATCTCCTTGGCACGGGCAGTGTCCTGGATACCGGGCAGCTCCACCACGATGCGCTCGGCACCCTGCTGTTGTACCAGCGGCTCGGCCACACCCAGCTCGTTCACCCGGTTACGGATGATGGTGATGTTCTGCTCGAGGGCGTACTTCTTCACTTCCTTGATCTTGGCTTCACTCAGGCCAGCCAGCAGGATGAAGTCATCCCCTTTCTGCTCTGTGGTGAAGGTGAGATCTGGATTCTGCCGACGCAGGAAGGCGGCGGCCTTGGACTGATCAGCCTCCTCGCGGAACACCGCCTGCACCTGATCACCCACCCGGCGCACGCCGGAGTAACGGATCTTCTGGGTGCGCAGCTCGGAGCGGAAATCCTGCACCATCTGCTCTTGCTGCTTGGTCAGCGCCTCGGCCATGTCCACTTCCATCAGGAAGTGCACGCCACCTCGCAGGTCCAGGCCCAGCTTGAGGGGAGCAGCGCCGATGGCTTCGAGCCAGGCAGGGGTGGAAGGTGCCAGGTTGAGGGCAGTGATGAAGTTGTCGCCCAGCTTGTTGGCGACAACGTCACGTGCCTTCAGCTGGTCTTCGGTATTGGTGAACCGGATCAGGATGAAACCGTGTTCGAACGCAGCATGTTTGACCGGGATCTGAGCCGCTTCGAGCGTCTCCTTCACCTGATCGAGCGTCTCTAGTTTGACTTCGGCACCACGGCTGGCAGAGACCTGCAAGGCCGGGTCTTCGCCGTAAAGATTGGGGGCTGCATATAGAAAACCGATGGCGATCACGACGATCACCATCAGGTATTTCCACAGCGGATAGCGATTTAACACGCTGTGCTCCTCGGGAGATTAAAGGGACTGGATAGAACCCTTGGGCAGAACAGCAGAGACGAAATCACGCTTGATGGTGACTTGAGTCTGATCGTTCAGGGCCAGCACGATGTAGTCGCTATCGGCGGATACCTTGGCAATCTTGCCAACCAGGCCACCGGAGGTGAGCACTTCGTCACCCTTGGCCAGGGAGCTCATCAGATCGCGATGAGTCTTGGCGCGCTTGGCCTGGGGACGGTAGATCATGAAATAGAAGATGAGGCCAAACACGGCCAGCATGATGATCATTTCCATGCCACCACCCTGTGCACCCGGAGCTGCGCCTTCTGCATACGCCTTGGAGATAATGCTCATTTAACAACCTCTTATTGATGTAGATTTGAAAACTAACTTATATGTCGTTGTTATTTCACGTCATTTTCAGTTAACGGAGGCACGGGCTTCCCTTGCCGACGGTAAAACTCAGTTACAAAGTCGTCTAATTTACCCTGCTCGATCGCGTCCCGCAAACCCTGCATCACACGCTGGTAATAACGCAGGTTATGAATGGTATTCAGACGGGCACCGAGGATCTCGTTGCACTTGTCCAGATGGTACAGATAGCTGCGGGTGTAGTTCTTGCAGGTGTAGCAGTCGCAGTCCGCATCCAGGGTGCTGGTATCCTCGCGATACTTGGCGTTGCGGATCTTGACCACCCCGTCCGTGGTGAACAGATGGCCGTTGCGGGCGTTGCGGGTCGGCATCACGCAATCGAACATGTCGATGCCGCGGCGCACCCCTTCCACCAGATCCTCCGGCTTGCCCACCCCCATCAGGTAGCGCGGCTTGTCGGCCGGGATCTTCGGGCAGACGTGATCCAGGATGCGGTGCATGTCTTCCTTGGGCTCACCCACCGCCAGACCGCCGACCGCATAGCCGTCGAAGCCGATCTCCAGCAGACCGTCGAGGGAGACATCCCGCAGCGGCTCGTAGACGGAGCCCTGAATGATGCCGAACAGGGCGTTCTTGTTACCCAGTGCATCAAACTTCTCGCGGGAGCGCTTGGCCCAGCGCAGGGACATCTCCATGGACTTGCGCGCCTCTTCGTAGGTCGCCGGATAGGGCGTGCACTCGTCGAAGATCATCACGATGTCGGAGCCCAGATCGTACTGGATCTCCATGGATTTCTCGGGGTCGAGGAAGATCTTCTCGCCGTTGATGGGATGGCGGAAGTGCACACCGGCCTCGGTGATCTTGCGAATGTGCCCCAGGCTGAACACCTGGAAACCACCGGAGTCGGTCAGGATGGGGCCCTGCCAGTTCATGAAATCATGCAGATCCCCGTGGGCGCGCATCACCGCCTGACCCGGCCGCAGCCAGAGGTGGAAGGTGTTGCCAAGCAGGATCTGGGCGCCGGTCTCGCGCACCTCTTCCGGGGTCATCCCCTTGACGGTGCCGTAGGTACCGACCGGCATGAAGGCCGGGGTCTGGACCACACCGCGCTCGAATACCAGCTGACCGCGACGGGCGCGACCATCTGTGGTTTTCAGTTCAAATTTCATTGTTACCTCGATTCAGTCAGAGAAACAGTCTGACAACGGAGGGCCCCATGGGGCCCGATACAAGAAACCGGCCAGGATCCTGACAAGGCCTCCCTGAACGGCTTCTGAAGGCGGAGGCTTATGCCTCAACCTGGCGACGGGTGACGAACATGGCGTCCCCGTAGCTGAAGAAACGGTACTGCTCGGCCACGGCTGCCTGGTAGGCCGCCATCACGTTGTCATACCCCGCGAAGGCGCTGACCAGCATGATCAGGGTGGATTCAGGCAGGTGGAAGTTGGTGACCATGGCATCGACCACCTGGAACTCGTAGCCCGGGAAGATGAAGATGTCGGTGTCGCTGAAGAAGGGCGCCAGCGGCTTGCCCTGGGCCAGGGTCACCTTGGCCGCGCTCTCGAGCGATCGCACCGAAGTGGTGCCCACCGCAACCACGCGACCACCGCGGGCACGGGTCGCGGCGATGGCGTCCACCACCTCCTGCGGCACTTCGGCATATTCCGAATGCATGTGGTGATCTTCAATCTTCTCCACCCGTACCGGCTGGAAGGTGCCCGCCCCCACGTGCAGAGTGACGAAGGCCGTTTCCACGCCCTTGGCACGAATTTTCTCGAGCAGCGGCTCGTCGAAGTGCAGACCCGCGGTCGGCGCCGCCACGGCGCCCGGCTTCTGGTTGTAGACGGTCTGGTAGCGCTCCTTGTCGGCATCCTCGTCGGGACGGTCGATATAGGGGGGCAGCGGCATGTGGCCTATGGCTTCCAGGATCTCAAGCACAGGGCGTGGGTCCAGGAAGTGGATCTCGAACAGGGCATCGTGGCGGGCGCGCATCTCGGCCTCCACCGTCTCCCCATCGGGGCCGCCATCGAGGATGAGGCGGGTGCCGGGCTTGGGAGACTTGGAAGAGCGGACATGGGCCAGCACGCTGTGCTCGTCCAGGATGCGCTCCACCAGCACCTCCAGCTTGCCGCCGCTGGCCTTCTGGCCAAACATGCGCGCCGGAATGACCCTGGTGTTGTTGAACACCAGCAGGTCGCCCGGGTTGAGCTGGTCCAGCACATCCACAAATTGACCGTGGCGCAGGGCGCCGCTTTGACCATCGAGCTGCAACAGGCGGCTGGCGGTGCGCTCTGCCATCGGATAGCGGGCAATCAGCTCGTCTGGCAGATCAAAATGAAAATCGGATACTTGCATCTTTCACCTCGGGGGAATCGGCGGCTAGTCTAGTTATCCCCCTCTTCCAAGGCAACCCAAAAGACCAAAAACCCAAGGCCGGCAAGGGATAGCGCTCTTTTTGCGAGCCTGGGGGCCCCTTGGCGCACCGACACGGGCACTTGGGCGCCAATTTGTGCCCCGCAGTGCCAACAACCCTGGGTTAATGATTCTTTAATGATCTGTATTGACCCTGATCAGGTTCCACCGCCAGGAGCTGAGCTAGGGTGAGAACAGAGACACGAGGAGGCCCACCATGATGACCCTGACTGAAATCATGACCGAACACCCCTTCACCCTGGGGCCACAGAACAGCGTCAAGCAGGCGATGGAGCTGATGCAGCAGGAGCAGATCCGCCACATCCCCATCGTCGACGAGCACCTGCATCTGCTGGGGCTGGTGACCCTCTCCGACATCCTGGCCACCCGCGAGTCCAAGCTGCTGCTCATCAACCCGGAGCGGGAGGCGGAGTTCACAGACAGCGTCCAGCTCGACGAGATCATGACCCGCCAGGTGGCGAGCGTGGATCCCCATGCCGGCATCAAGGAGGCGGCCCTCTACCTGCAGCGCCACAAATATGGCTGCCTGCCGGTGGTGCGGGGACGCAAGCTGGTGGGCATAGTCACGGAGTCGGATTTCATCACTGTCGCCATCAATCTGCTGGAACTGATGGAGGAGCAGGAGCCGCCCTCCGATTTCTGATCACAAAAAACCGTAATAAAATTACAATAAAAGCGTTTTCAGCCTAGTTAATCGCCTAAATAGCTGAAACACTTTCAGTTTGATTGAAAAATTACACCACAAACTTGCTTTGTGATCTTAATCACACTATGATGCCGTCCATGCAATGGTTGCCGAAGAGGAGATGAGGATTGTGCACCCGATGTCTTCTCTTCATATGTCTGCAAGTTTGCACACCCCGTAGTTAGTCTTTGCTGTAAAGCATTTTTATATCGCCATTCCTTGTTTGATGACCCGGCCCTGTCTGTGCGACGGCGCCGGGATTTTTTTGCCCGTCTCTCACGCCCTCCCCCTCTGCCCGACGCACCTTCAACACTCCTCTCATCACCTCCGGCATAAAACAAGTTCCCATCCGGGACTTGAAAATGTGACATGGCGGACAGAAATTGAACTTCGACAATGAGTTATCTCTGAAGGCCTGAGATATTCATGTTAGGTACAGTTGCGATGGGCTATCTAATAAATAGATTTAAGTGATTCAAAATTGTGGCTTTGACCGATTAGCGAAAAGCCCTATGATGCCTCCATCGAAAGTTAAGCGCCTCGCCTGGCCAAGCACTTCACGACCAGACGGGCATATGTACATCACCAAGGAGCAAATACATGTCTACCTATATCAACACTGAAATCAAGCCGTTCAACGCTACCGCCTACCACAATGGCAAATTCGTTCAGGTGTCTGACGCTGACCTGAAAGGCAAGTGGTCCGTGGTGTTCTTCTACCCGGCTGACTTCACCTTCGTTTGCCCGACCGAGCTGGGCGACCTGGCTGACAACTACGCTTCCTTCAAGAAGCTGGGCGTCGAGATCTACGCCGTTTCTACCGACACCCACTTCACTCACAAGGCCTGGCACGACACTTCTGACACCATCAAGAAGATCCAGTACCCGATGATCGGCGACCCGACCGGCACCATCACCCGCAACTTCGGCGTGATGATCGAAGAAGCTGGCCTGGCTGACCGTGGTACCTTCGTCATCGACCCGCAAGGTGTCATCCAGATCGTTGAAATCAACGCTGGTGGCATCGGTCGTGACGCTCTGGAGCTGCTGCGCAAGGTCAAGGCTGCCCAGTACGTTGCCGCTCACCCGGGTGAAGTATGCCCGGCCAAATGGCAAGAAGGCGATGCCACCCTGGCCCCGTCCCTGGATCTGGTAGGCAAAATCTAAGCCTCCTGCTCTCCAAGACCGGCCCACTCAAGGGCCGGTCTGCTTTCTGGCCCAGTGCTTCCTGCATTCACTGTTTTTTGCATCCAGTGCTTTCTGTATTCATCAATAGTGCCGACCGCCATAACAAGAAGGAATTCGACCATGTTAGATACCAACCTCAAACAACAACTCAACGGTTACTTGCAGTACATCGTCAATCCCATCGAGATCAGCGTGTCCGGCAATGACAGCGACAAATCCGCAGAGCTCCTGGCATTGGCCAACGAGATAGCCGAGATGTCCCCCAAGATTTCCATGACCGATGGCACTGCTACTCGCAAGCCTTCCATGAGCGTGGCGCCACAAGGCCAGGCACCGCGCGTGCATTTTGCCGGCATCCCCATGGGTCATGAATTTACCTCCCTGGTGCTCGCCCTGCTGCAAAGCGGCGGCCACCCCTCCAAGGCCGATCCGGCCGTGCTGGAGCAGGTCAAGAACCTCAAGGGCGAGTTCCACTTCGAGACCTATATCTCCCTCTCCTGCCACAACTGCCCGGACGTGGTACAGGCCCTGAACCTGATGGCCACCCTGAACCCCGGCATCACCCACACCATGATCGACGGTGCCCTGTTCCAGGACGAGGTGAACGAGCGCCAGATCATGGCGGTCCCGAACGTCTACCTGAACGGCCAGCCGTTCAGCCAGGGTCGCACCTCCCTGGAAGAGATCGTCGCCAAGCTCGACACAGGCGCGGCAGAGCGCAAGACGCAAGAGCTGAGCGAAAAGGCCCCCTACGACGTGCTGGTAGTGGGCGGTGGCCCGGCTGGCGCCGCAGCGGCCATCTATGCAGCTCGTAAAGGCATTCGCACCGCCATCGTCGCCGAGCGCTTCGGTGGTCAGGTGATGGATACCGTCGGCATCGAGAACTTCATCTCCGTGCCCTACACCGAAGGCCCCAAGCTGGCCGCCAGCCTGGAGCAGCACGTCAAGCAGTACGGCGTGGAAGTGATCACCGAGCAGCGTGCCGCCGCCATCAGCAAGGATGGCTATGTGAACGTGGATCTCGCCTCTGGCGCCACCTTGAAGAGCCGCGCCGTGATCCTGGCGACCGGTGCCCGCTGGCGCGACCTGAACGTGCCGGGCGAGCTCGAGTACCGCACCAAGGGCGTGGCCTACTGCCCCCACTGTGACGGCCCCTTCTTCAAGGGCAAGCGGGTCGCGGTGATAGGTGGTGGTAACTCCGGCATCGAGGCAGCCATCGACCTGGCTGGCATCGTCGAGCACGTCACCGTGGTGGAGTTTGCCGATACCCTGCGCGCCGACGAGGTGTTGCAGAAGAAGGCCCGCTCCATGGGCAACATCGACATCATCATGAGCGCCCGCACCACCGAAGTGATCGGTGACGGCAGCAAGGTGGTGGGCATGGACTACGAGGATCGCACCACGGGCGAGATCAAGCACCTGGCGGTGGCCGGCATCTTCGTGCAGATAGGTCTGGTACCGAACACCGAGTTCCTCAAGGGGAGCGAGGTCGCCCTGACCCGCTTCGGCGAGATCGAGATCGACACCAAGGGGGCAACTTCCCTGCCCGGCGTTTACGCCGCAGGGGATGCCACCACTGTGCCCTTCAAGCAGATCATCATCTCCATGGGCGCTGGCGCCACCGCCGCCCTGGGGGCCTTCGATTACCTCATCCGCAATGCGGCGCCGGAAGCCGCTGCCGCCAAGGCCGATACCGTGACCGCCTGACGGGCCCCACGCCCGACAAAAAGCCGACTCCCTGGAGTCGGCTTTTTTTATGCGCGTCTTCGGGCTGGCTTGCCCTCAGCGAACCTGCGACTCCTCCATCCCCTCCACATCCTCAACCTCGGGCGCGGCATAACTCGCGGGCACCGCCTCCCCCTCCAGATCCGTTCTCGGCTCCAGCTCGGCCGTCATAGGGGTATTGGGCGGCACCGGCATGAACACCTGGTGCTCGGCCAGGGGAATGGGCGCCCGCAGCCGCCTGCGCCAGCCCAGATAGCCCGCTAGCAGGGCACCACACAGGGCGAAGTAGATAAACAGCCCCTCTGGCCCGAACTGCACCATGACGAAGGGCGCCAGCAGCGGCCCCGTCATGGCCCCCAGACTGTAAGCGAGCAGCAGCCCCTGATTGGCCCCCAGCACCTGATCCGGGCGCAACTCGTCGCAGGCGTGGCTGAGACTCAGGGGGTAGATGGAGAACGCCATGCCCCCCAGCAGGAACACCAGGGCACCCGCGATCGGTTCGCGCCACGCCTCGGGCAGCAGCACCATCAGCAGGGCGAGCAGAGTCAGCGCCCCGCACAGCAGCAGGATCACCAGCCGCCTGTCATAACGATCTGACATCCGGCCTATGGGGTATTGCAGGCACATGCCCCCCAGGATCACCAGCGCCATCATGTCCGCCACCCGCGAGAGCGAGGCGCCGCTGTCGGTAAAGTAGAGCGGCAGCAGGCCGTAGATGGCCCCGAGGATGAGGCCCGAGGTGAAGCTGCTGCCCATGCCCGCCGGGGTGAGCCGGACAAGCTCCAGCACCCCGACCGGCTGGGGTGCCACCATGGCAGGGGTGGGCACCCGGGAGAGGGCGAGCGGCACCACCGACAGGGTGGCGGCCATGGCGCACAGGGCAAAGGGGGTCAACACCATGGGATCCACCCACTTGAGCAACAACTGGCCCATGGCCAGGGATCCATAGAGCAGGATCATGTAGAGGGACATCAGCCGCCCCCGGTTCGCCGGGGTGCTTGAGACCAGCATCCAGGACTCCAGCACCACGAACAGGCCGCCGGTGGCAAAGCCTCCCAGCAGCCGCAGCGCCGCCCAAGCGATAGGGTCCACCACCATGCCGTGCAGCAGGAACAGGAAGCAGAGCAGGGAGGCATAGGCCGCATAGGCCCGGATATGGCCCACCCGGATGATGAGGCGAGCATTGACGAAGGCCCCCAGCACCAGGCCGCCAAAATAGGCGGCCGACACCAGGCCGATGGCCTTCACCGACACCTGCTCGGCAAAGAGGCGCACCGTCAGCAGGGTGTTGAACATGCCGTGGCCCAGAATGAAGATCACCAGGCTGGTCAGGGGTGACAGCAATCTTGTGAGTGTCATGGCGCCTCCTCGTGACGAAAGGGTCATGGTAGCCTTTGTTTCTTGCCCGGTTCAACCCAATGGCCCAGGCCCTCCCGGGCTATTCTTAACGGGATCCCATCAAGGAGGTCATAGAGATGAGACTCATGCTGTTGTTGGCAACCCTGCTCTTCGCCGGGAGCGCCATCGCCTTCCACTGCCCCATGGACATGAAGAAGATTGATGATGCCCTGGCCACGAACCCCGCCCTCAGCGCCGAGCAACTGGCCGAGGTAAAACAGTTGAGAGCAGAAGGAGAGACCCTGCACAAGGCAGGCAAACATCAGGAATCCGTCGATACCCTGGCTAAAGCCATGGCCATCCTGGGCATCGACATGGAGTAAGGTCATGGTACCCCCTCGCGACGGTCTGCTTCGCAGCACAGCCAAACGAGGTACCCGGGAAATAACAAAGGCCCTCGCCGTGGATGACGAGGGCCTTGTCATGTCGGGAAGCCGGCCTCGGTCAGGCCGACACCCGACCACTGTAAACCAGGGTGCAATAGTTGAAAGAAACCCTGCCGCCCACCGCATTTCGGCCAAATTCACGGCGGATCAGCGCCGTCATCTGCTCATGGGCCGGGGTGCCGACGGCGGGCGCATAGGAGGAGGAGTTGAGCCGCCCCAGCACGCCGTCCAGATCGAATAGCTGGCGGTTCTCGAAGCGATCGAGCCGATACTCCCCTTCGAAGAAGGCACGAAAATCGTGCTCGCCGAGGTTGCGATGATTGACCTCCTCGTAATCCCTCGAATAGGCGTGCAGCCCCTCCTCGTAAGCCTTGAGAAAATCGGTGTTCGTCAGCCGATCGTTCCAGATCAGGGCGACCCGGCCACCGGGTCTGAGCAGGCGCTGGCACTCCAGCCGAAAGGCCGCGCGATCGAACCAGTGAAACGCCTGGGCAACCGTGATCAGATCCACCGAGCCCGTCGGCAGGCCGGTGGCCTCCGCACTGCCGTGGGACCAGCCTATGTTGCCCATATCCGCCAGCAGCCGCCTGGCGGCGCCACGCATCTCATCGTTGGGCTCTACCGCCCAGACCCGCGCCACCCGGGGGGCGAGCAGGGTAGTCAGAATGCCGGTGCCCGCCCCTATGTCGGCCACCTGGGCCTCGGGCACCATGGCAAGCTCGTCAGCCAGGAAGTCCAGCATGGCCGCCGGATAACCGGGGCGGAACTTCACATAAGCCTCGACCCGGGTCGAGAATCGCTGGGTACTGTCCATCGCGCACACCTCTCTTGTCAGTGACGGGCACCATCTGCTCGCATCCCGTTTCCCTTCCTGCCGCTTTGCACGCCAGACCGGGCGGGCCGGATCCCTATGCCACTACACTTGACGACATCATGCAACTCCCCGGCTGGCAACAGAGGGCGCCAGGTAGCAACCAATGGGGCAAGAGAAAGGGAGGGGCACAGGATGACAGCAACCGGCAGGAGCCACGAGATGATGACAACCGCAAAGAACAGGATCTGCCTCTGGTATGACGGGGATGCCGAGGAGGCGGCACGGTTTTACGCAAGCCTCTTCCCCGACTCTGCCGTCGACACCGTGCACCGCGCCCCGGCCGACTACCCCGCCGGCAAGCGGGGGGATGTGCTGACGGTCGAGTTCAGCGTGATGGGGATCCCCTGCCTCGGCCTCAACGGCGGGCCCGGGGTCAGCCACAACTGGGCCTTCTCGTTTCAAGTCGCAACGACAACCCAGGCCGAGACGGATCGCTACTGGCACGCCATCATCGAGAACGGCGGCCGGGCGAGCGAGTGCGGCTGGTGCCAGGACAGGTGGGGCATCTCCTGGCAGATCACCCCCCTCGCCCTCACCGAGGCGATCACCGATCCCGACCCCGAGGCTGCCAAGCGCGCCTTCGAGGCCATGATGCAGATGGGCAAGATAGAGATCGCCGCCATCGAGGCGGCGCGGCGTGGTTGAAGTGACCATAACCCTCGACATCTCGCTAATTGATCAAAAGCTAACACCGTGGGAGATTGTGCTGAAAAGACCCTACCAAAGGTACTGGTTGGAAGCTATTTCTCACTGCAGCCTGAGATAAATCCTGTTCGAAAGACTGGCAACTTTACGCAGGATTAACCCTTTTCTTCATCACCCCAGACCGAGACTGCTTTTCTGTCAGCAGCCTCGGTCTAAGATCCAGCACATGTATGGTCAATGAAACTGCACCTCCCATTTCCCGCTCTACACGTCTGGCTTCATCATCCAACAGCTCCTTGAGCTCTTCTAAGCCGATTCTTTCCCCACTATCAGGATGCTGCCAATACCGGTTCTTGGATATAGTTATAACTAAGGCACCTGAGCAGCGGGTCTCCAGAGAAAGGTATTTAATTGCCAACTGCTCCCCAATAGTTTCTCGTAAGACGTTGGCTGACCACCTGTTACCATCCTCAATTTTTAACTCGATTACAGCTTCATATTTGGATTCAAGTGAGCAAAGACGAATATCGGTCTCTTTTTCATCTGCAGTTACTGCTTCTTGAACAACCTTATAAAGCCCATTGGCAGAATGCTGTAATTCTTGTGCGATTGCACGCCGCATTAACTTTTCTTGATGTATTTCAGCCCACAGTTCACGTGGCGACTCATCGCTATTTAATAATTCATCAAGATCAGCCAAGCGATCACGCAGCAAGGTGAACATAGCCGCATTAGTAGTCAGTGGAAGTTCACCTTTATGTTCGAGTTCACGACATTGCTGTTCATCCAAGAGTACCGAATCAATTTCTTTGGCCCATGCTTCCTGAGCTAATGCCAGAATCCGATCTTTAAAATGAGAAAATAGGGGGTCAATGGCCATATCATGTTTAACTTGCCATCCTTCTTCTCCTTGTGACTCCAACAATGCAGTCAGAATTGCATTGCGTGCATATTCGGCATTATCACGCATATCGGGTGTATAACAGCCTTCATGTTCAGCATCATCCTGACGTCTTATATGCTGGTACGCCAGACGGGCAAGCCTGAGCAATAAATCAGGTGTGAAATCATTATTTCTTATATTAATGCCATCATGGCGTTCATTAAACAATTTTGTAAACCATTCCACGGCCTTGCTTAATGGCTCAGGTTCAATCTCTCGTAATTTTTCTTCAAGTACATCAACACCCAGCCCAGGGTTTAAACGAATCAAGGTTGATAGCCAGAGTAGCATAGCTGGTTCCAGCAGTTTTTTGCTTATATATTCCTGAGCCATAGAACATAGCTGAGCTTTCTGATCAATATCGCCATACTTTAAAATCAACTCAATCACTCTGGAGTAGCGAGATATCAATGATGATAATTGAGATTCATCAGCGACTATGGGCTTAATTTCACTCAACCATGCAATCATACGAGGGATAAAAAGTATGGTCACTGGATCAGGGGCATTATGGAGGCGTTGCAACAACATGGAATGATGAATTTCATTGGCAGAGGTAGAGAGTACCCAATCAAGCTCTTTACCAAAAACCTCACTGATAGCAGATGGATGTTGCTTAACCAAGTCATAAATCCAACTTGGTAATTCATTCAGCTCAAGTAATGAATAGCGAGCGGCACGCATTGCCTCTTCATAGGTCAGCTGGCTTGCCCAATTGGGCCCCTCAGCTTCAGCATAGAGCCCAGCCAAACCGAATCGCCATAAGTCGAAATATGTACTTCGTTGATCTTCTGGTCTCTCACAAATGAGAGTTGGGAGATGCTCTCGCCAGCACTCCATAAAAATCGTACGCAGCCAGTCTGTAACTGTTTCTCCAAAATGAGATTCGAGAAAAGAGCGATTCCAACCGGATAAATTACTATCATCCGAGCCACTTATCATCACTCTGAATAAATCCCAAGCCAAATTTTTACAACGTTCATCCGAAAAATTATTGTCAGGACATTCTAATATTTCACGATGTAGCATCACCCAACTAGCACGGTTCTTTGCTGCTTTTCGCTCTCTTCTTTTATCTCGAATGGCTTCTTCACGCCGGGCTCTTTCATGCTTTATATCAAAGGTAGAGGGCTTCATTATCTCATCGAGATATAAAATCAAATCCGGACAATCTATCACCAAGGGGCGTAAGTCTATTGGCGAGATACGCAATAGATAAAGAGCAACATGCATAAGCATCTGACGCTCAAAAAATGGCTTATCTTTATCTTGAAGGTCACTGACTACCCAAGCCCGATCCAGCTGTACCGTGAAGTTAATAAGCGAATCATAAGGGATAATTTCAACCACCCGTTTCCATATATCATCGGTCGGACATAGGGATTGCACCAAAGCATCAATTGCCCAAAAAACCTGCTTTCTATTTTTGCTATCAAGTTCATTTATTCGCTGTGACAATTCCTTATGAATTTTTTCATCATCGTATTCATGTTGACGCAGACGCAATGCAAGTACGCAAGCATGAATCCATTGTTCGGAACACTGGTGATCGAGTCCGCGAATGCAAACAGCAGCTAATGTACTGCTCAGATACTGGCGAGGAGACACCATATGTGGCCATTGCTCTTGCCGCCATTGCAACCCATCCGAGATGAGGGTTACTAATTTTTCCCGCAGCTCCTCCAGTTGTGACATGACAAGTGGTGCATTTTTGATTAGCGATGGCAGTCGCCAACTTAGGTTGCTAACTGACCGCTTTTTCCATTGCAGCCAGCCTAATGACTGACAGAGCTGCGCTACAGAAAGATAGCTTGGAAACAGTGCAAGAATTGCTTCACGCACTATTTCGTCAGGCCAGTCAGGATGTTGAGAAACCATAAGTGCAGCTATTTCACCCAATCTTGGGTCGTTCAGCGCTTGCAGTGCATGAATTGCATAAATACGCTCCACCTCAACAAGCATTGAATCCGTGGCAACTGAATATACAAGATCAGAAGAGCCAAAAATCACTCCTCGCTCAATGAGTTCCAGCAAAACACATCGCACCTCATGATTCTCGATACCTTGCTGCCACTGCAGATTAATCTCATCAGTCAACTCAGGAGTCGCAAAGCGTTTAATTTGGATAGATGGAGTGTGTAAACCACGCCTCCCTCCTCTTCCATAACGCTGAACATATGCACCAAGAGCTTGTTTACGCTGAGCAAAAGTCAATGATGCAGGGTCGCCTTCATCCAGCAGCAGCGTCGGCTCATAGTCACGAATTGCTTGATAAATATCGTCATTAAATGATGCCAGCCAACCTGCAAGCGCACGCTTGGAAGGAAGTACAATGGTATTACCCTTCGTTTCAATAAAGAGCAGCCGCTTGAGCGCCCGAAGCGACATCCCATTATTCCTCATCTCATGCAATCTTTTTGCGGCAAGAAATTCTGACACTGAACGATGGTGAAAACGCACCCGGCCATAAGATGCGAACCCAAACAAAGGGCGCTCCAACAACGTTTTCCGTTCATCTTGTGTCCAATCTGACAAGATTATCGTCGGGTCAAGGGCAGCCTCACCCTGCTGAACATTATCAGCTTTAGCACTGTGTCTGATCGTCAGGCGACGGGTCAGCCACATGGCCAGAGCCAGCCTGCTCGCCCCCTCGATTGCCTTATCTATTGAGAGTTCGGTAAGCTCACCTCTATCTTCCCTATCCCGAGGTTTGAGTTTGATACGAATACTGGCTTCAACTTGCTGGCGATGGGTTCGAAGCTGAAATCCCGCACGCCAATCAGCGCATAGCTCAATGAGATCTTGAGGACGTCTGGCAAACTCAAAGGCGTTTTGCCTCTCAATGTCACTGAGTAATTCGGCTGTATTTTTGACACCCTGTAATTCGGCAAACTCAGCGATCTGAGGATTAGACAGCGGCATCAGAGCAACGGTGCGCCACTCAGGAATGGACTCTTCATTCGATTGGCCAGAGGAGATGGGCATATGCTCGCCCAACGCCATGCTGGCAAATTCTCTTTCCTTTTCTTCAGTCGACTGGAGCTTAATCTGTGGTGGTACCGGCAGTTTGCTGCGAACGAGTTGCCCATCAAAAGGGATCGGGCGGGTCGTCACCACCACTCGTACCCTGTTCAAGTTACTTTGAATACCTTTAACGAAACGATCCAACGCTTGTTTGAATGATCCCTTGGTCAACTGGAGTTCGTCATAAGAGTCCAGAAAAAATGTGGCTATCTCAGACTCAGAAGCCAGCCATAGATCAAAACGCGTCTCCTCCTCATAACCAAGCAGATCCCGCAAATGTGTGGATGCCAGACTGGCCAACTCAACAAAGAATGCGGCTTCACCATTTGCAGCCAAACGACGGGCTTGCTCGCGACATTCATGTGTCTTGCCTGACCCCGCCTCGGAAATAAGCAGGATACGCTTTGAGCGTAATAACGTTTCCCAAGTGAGACCATCTAACCAACCTAGCTGAGTCAGAAAATGCTGTTTATCAGCATCAAATATTTGTTTTTCATCAATATCTTTGAAAGTGCGTTTGATCATGACTGCTCGCTGAGTGCTGCTAGATGGATGACAGTAATAACCAGAGAAGAGAGCTTCAAACTGCCGCTGGCGGTACCAAGCGTATCTTACGAAAGATGGGGGCAATAAATCTCGATTAACCGGTAGCTAAATCAATAACCTGTTGATTTAAAGCAACAACTTAAGCAATGAGTTCTTTGTATTGAGAAAAAGGCCACCCGTTTGGGTGGCCCTGTTGTTTATTGCGCGATTCTGCAGCACTGATCATAACCATTTAAGTTGGAAACTAGCAGATCAAACGATTCAGTAACTTAGCGACACCACATGTGACATTTAAGTTGGAAACTCAATAGCAATCCTCCACCAGCTCAACGAACAAGCAGGACATTGAAGTTGGAAACCAAGCTCTGTTTGCCATGATAGTGACCATGTAACTAAATTACAAAACAGCTAATTACCTCTTATGAGCAGTGGCAGGCAGACGCATGTCATTTGTCCGCAGTTAGCAGAGAGGCTACATGCTGGTGTTGAAAGGTGTGGCTGTAGGTATATGACACCACGGGAAGTCAGCCTAGCAGCTCCCCTTGTAATGACATCATTTGTTAAGCACACCATCAAACTCCGACAGTTGTAAGTCATTTTTCCCCTGCAACATATCGCTCGCTAACGATCTACGCTGGTCCAGTAAATCATCGAGCGTTGCCTCGAAGGTCTGAATGTCAGCATCGCGTATAGTTGGATAATAGACAAATACATCCTTGGTCTGGCCGATACGGTATGCTCGATCGGTCGCCTGATCTTCTTTGGCCGGATTCCAGCACCGGGTGAAATGGATCACATGGTTTGCTCCCTGCACATTGACACCAAACCCCACCGCCACGGTGGAAAGAATAATCACATTAAAGCCGGACACTGCCTGGAAACGATCAATCAGACGTTGGCGACTATTCAGGCTATCGCTACTTGTACTGGTGTCCCCATTAATGATTGTTGGGGATATATCGAAACGGACCTTAACCGCGTGCTGTACTTCACGCTGAACATCCCGTAGTTCGGTGAAGATGATAACTTTATCCCCGCTGCAACGGATGTTATCCAGTTGTTCTAGCAGCCACCTCATCTTAGGGGAATGTTCACGTAACCAAAGGTCAGGCTCCACACAATAGGGGTGAGCACAGACCAGCTTGAGTTTATGCAACACAGGAAGGATGAAACTCTCTTTACTCCCTGCGGCCTCCTGCACCAATTGTCGCTGTCGATATTCACCAATCTGCTGGTTATAGAGGGAACGCTGCCGACTAACCATGGTCAGATTGCGGCAAGTGCGATCTTCTATCTTGGAAGGCAAATCCTTAGCCACATCCTGCTTGGTCCGCCGCAAGGTCTGGGGCTCAATCAAGGAACGTAATCGAGCCAGAGCTTCTAGATCCTTGCACTCCCCCTCTTCAATTGGTTTTTGGTATTCACGACCAAACTGGTTTAAGGCCCCAAGCAAACCTGGCTGGACAAAATCAAACAGGCTCCAGAGATCGATCAAGGTGTTTTCTACTGGAGTACCAGTACAAGCAATGCGAAACCTGGACTTCATGGCTTTAATAGCCCTAGTCACCATAGCTGCTGGATTTTTGATTTTTTGGGCTTCATCACAGATCACCATGGCCCATGACTGACGACCCAAGGAGATCTCTTGGGAACGCAGCGTCTCGTATGTGGTTAACACGATACGAGCCTCCTGTAACCAACCGGGACGCAACAGATTTGTTACACCCTGCTGACGCAATGATTCTGGGATTTCATAGCTGCGAAACTTTGCCTCTGATAGAGCATCACCGTAGAGCCGCATGACTGCAATGTCATCGGCATAGAAGAATTTTCGCAATTCTGCTTCCCAGTTATCCAATAACGAAACCGGGGCTACGATAAGTACAGGATCACCACTTGGTTGACGTTCCAGATAATCAACCACAAAGGTAAGCAATTGGATCGTTTTTCCTAAACCCATGTCATCAGCTAAGAGGCAACCCGATACATGTTCTGGTGACAGCTCGAACAGATGCTGTAACCATGCCACACCGTGTAATTGGTGCTCACGCAGCGAGATTTCTGGCTTAAGCCTCTCCGGTAATGACGGGGAGGAAAGACGCGCCTGTTGAATCGCATCTTGTCGCCACTTGGCATAACCCACCTCGTCGATATTTTCTTCCACCAGCAAACCAATGCTGTTTTTCCTCATGGATTCTTGAACTGTTGGCTCTTCGCTCCGGATCTGCTTTCGCCATTCCTTTTGTATCTGCTCAGCCAAGCGCAATGGCACGGGTTGCTCAGATCCTGGCAAACAAAGATGCCCTGCTCCCTCTGCAAACGCCTCGTCAATACGCTTTGATAACTCATCCAGCGCCGCTGCATCGTCAAAATTGATCTGTGCGACAACATCACCCACTGACTCCTCAATTCCATTCGATTCGCTCGAAAGCCAATCCTGACCGGTTGTTCGGGTCAGGAAAGGAGATGATACTGGCACTACCTCGCCGAGACCGATAATGCGATCACCATAGCGAGAGAGTTCAAACAAAGAATCGAACAACTCTCCGGACACCTCTCGTTGCCAGCGATCTAGCAACTTTTCGATGTCCAACAATTGCTGCTCGTCAAAGTCGCCTAACTCCAGCTCAAAACCCTGCCAGAAACCTGCGCTCATACCAGCAGCCAGCTTAAAGCGCAGCTCCTGTACAAAAGGCGCAAATATTCCAGGTGAATTGAAACTCAGTGTTTCATCAGGGAGTGGCTCTCGGCTTATAGGGGAGAGATGCAGCAATACGGTGGCGATCTTCCCACTTTCGGCCTCGCATTTAGGTTCCAGACGAAAATGATGAAAATAGATCCCCGCATCGACAAGCGATTGCTCGTGCTGCTCTGGATCGAGTACCACGCTGGTCACTTCTCCCAGCAGGGCATAGGGATTGCGCAACAGGGACAACGCCGAATCCCCAGCCACCCTTCTCCCCGGTATCGCCTTGATGGCTTCGAGTACTTGCTTGATCTCAGGCTCTATCAACACATGAGCGATGGTGCCATCTGGTTGCGTGATACGGTATCTGTCCTGTACCCGTTGGGTAGCATCAAATGAGGAAAGGAACCCAACTGGTTGTTCAGGAAAATCAACGCCAACCTCAATGACAGGACAAGAGTCGATCTCTGCCTTACGTGGTCGCAAAGCCAGTCGCTGAGGTTTAACTACCACTGTCTTGGCAAGAAAACCATCCATGTCGGCATTAGCCGCTTTGGCAACACTGCGAATAACGGCCCACCCTTCATAGTTGGTCGCCTCACCCGGCTCATCCCTCTGACAACGAGCAAGGTCACGCAGAGACTCACAGAGCTGCCAGCTGGCTTCGTTCAGTAGACGTTGTCCCTTCTTCGTTGTTACCAACGCCCCCTGACGTTTTAACTCGACATGTTCTCCCGTTACTTCATCACTCCAGTGAGTAATCGCAACGGTGAACTGAGGATCGACCAAGCTGCCTCTGCATTCCAATTTGGGGCGTAGATCAGTACAGTGAGGCAGCGACAACAACGCCAGACTACTTTCATGATCGGCGTCGGCCATTAATCGATACATATCACGCCATGTCAGGAGCCAGCGGTCGCTAAGCACCGCAACGTACTCCTCCTCGGCAAGCTGCTCCAGATAGGCAACCAAGGCCCATCGCTCAGGCTCGCTCTGTATACGTTCGGCAAACACGATCCCTCTCTCATCCGCCTGCCAACATGGGCTGAGATCAACCGGATCATGCTTATTTTTCCCAAATTTGCTAAACCAACGTCCAAGCATCATTTTTTCCAAAACATAAACGGGCTGCCAGTTTTGACCACAAAACCATTGCGCCTCAGAAGCAAAATGTCATCTGTATTGCGCTGCTTGATCTCTATATGGAAAGCACCGCCCTTTTCACGATGATCCGTATAATGTCGCAGGTTTTCGCCTAACTGTTCGAGCAACAGAGCAAAATCAACTTTCCCCTTACCGCCTGAATGAATCACAACGGTCCGATCAGCAGGTGTGTTCACAACTTGGCTCTTTGATTCAGAATTGTTGCCAAGGGGAGCTTGAAATGATGGAACGCTTGGTTTGACAATTTTTGGTTTAACTACACGATTCCATAATTGATTGGCTCCCTGTGGGTTTGGAACAATACCAAGCAACCGTAACTCATCATCATATTTTTGCTGCCACCCCTCCATCGCATCGGGCTTTAATGGTTTGGGAACATGTATCCAACGCCCCTTCGCGAGGTTTTTTTGTTTCAAATCATGAGTTAAGTGCAATGTACTGGCATCAGGATTAAATCCGCAGGAGTTAGCTCGATATACATAACAGGCGTTTCCTGTGTGCGAAAACTCGACAAAGATGTAATCGCCAATCTGCATGATTACTGCGTTATCAGCTGGCGAGCCCCCAGATAAATCTCCTAGGCGGCCCTTATTTTGATCACGAAAACGGACAAACTCTCCATCTCGGTTTAATTGAGCATCACGTCCCATCACGATACGGGTATAACTCATCTGATCGGCAAAACGGAGCCAATAGAAGAGACGCGCCTGATCAACCTCGCCTTCACCTTTCAGCAAACTAAAAAAGTGCTGTAAATCCTGCTTGGCAAGCCATGCCCCCACCATGTCACATACCGGTTTATCCACATGGTGACGCCAGCGATTTTGATCGGATTTCAACTGGGGGTTCCCCCAGATCTCCAGACCAGCTTGTATCAAGTTGGCTTGTGGCTGCACATGACAGCTACAACCATGATATCGAGTGAGACAAGCAGCCATGATCTCGTCGGAATAACGCCGATTATTGATAGCCATCAGCGCTAACAACTCTGATAACCGGTCTAAAAACGTAGCTTCATCAAGTTCGGCAATTTTTTTCTGCACGACCGCGATAACTTGATGCCAAAGCCAACTTTCTGCTGGGATTTGGGCAAGAGTCTGTAGCTGAGTAAGATCTGTTACTGTCCCCTCAAATACCTGCTGTCCTAACCGTAAACCTGCTTCACTCTGAAAAAGTTCTTGATGCTCATCAACTACCCGCATCCAAGCTTTAAGCTTCTCCGGATTCCGTAGTACACGATAACCATCCCGGATATAAGTGCGCAGTTGTTGCCAGTTTTGGCTCTTCTCAGGCTCTATTGCCTCATAGCCAAAATAGCTGAAGCAGAGAGCAGTCCAATCCCGGCGAACCAACTCACGGCTATCGATGTGAGCAGATACATGCCTACTCACTCGTGGAAAGACCTTTTCATCATCTAGCAACTGCTTGCCTGCTTCAACGCAGTCAACAAGCCCTGCATATACCAACCGCCACTGCCGCCGGGTGAGCGGTTCATTACGTAGGAAGGCCGCCAGAGCGGCATGACGCTTCTCCTTCGGTGGTTCTGGAGCTGCCTCCGCTTGGTCAAACCTAGCCTCAACCTCAGATCTAGCTCGCTTCAAAGCCGAAAAGGAATGCAGAGTCCTCTCCTGATAGCGACCATTGACCCGCTCCACACTGGACTCCAAGATCGCCGTAAGACGGGAAATTGCATCCACCATCAGCGCATCTCCAACTGACAACGTTCAGCCGTCATCAGACCAGAAAACTGAGGTGCGCTCTCCGCCGCCTGCTGCTTGTCTTCCTTGAGCCCATAAAACTGCATGCGCAGCTCCACTCGACGACTTGCCTCTTTGCTGTCCTTGGCATTGTTAAAAGAAACACCGCCAGCCAAAAACAGGCTACGGATCTGCTGCTGGTGTTCGGCAGAAAGGGATTGCTGCAACTGGCTCCGTCCGTCAAGCAGTGCACACATTACCCACTCGGAACGCTGTAGCGACAAGTGGAGGTTATAGAGGTAAGAACCATCCGTATCGGTAAAACCTTCAACCACCACCTGTTTCATCCAACGTTGCCCCTCTGGGCTATCGGTAACATCCAGGATCAACGGCACCACGTCCTGCAATGCCTGCTGACCCTGTGGGTCTAGAAAATATTGGTTGTGACCAAAGCGACCGGCCTCCCCAAAGCTAATCCGGTTGTCACGACAGTCAACTTTAATGATGTTGCTCTTCTTTCGCGCCAGTATCTCCAAGCTTTGACAGATACGGGCAATATCCTGCCCTCTTTGCTTTTCTCCAGCCTCAACTTCGCGAATACGCTGGGTCACAGACGCAAGTGAAGCAACCATGACAACCAAGAACAACACCATCATGGCAGTCATCAGATCGGCATAAGATATCCAAAACGGCTTTTCCGCCTCATCGTTGCGACGCGAGGCCGGAGCGCCTTTCATCCCGAACATAAGTTAGCCCCTTAGCGCCGCACCTTGATAGACTCAAACAACTCGGAAAGATCCTCAATTCCTTCCTTCATATCAACGATACCACCAGCAAGCCCCTTCACCGCTTTGTCTAGCTCACTATCGAGACTTCCCATGGTCTTGACCAGATTACGATTCAACCCATCGGCAAACTCATTGAACCCTTTCGCTAGGGCATTGCCAATCTGGTCCAAATATTCTGTGGCCTCACGATTAAGGTCACGCATCCGCTCACCGTGTTGCCTGAGATCGTTAATTAGTTGTGCTCGCTGGCTTTGTTCGCTCTGCGCTCCGGCGACTACGGACTCGATGGTGGCCAAAACTTTGGCCGCAGACTCTCGATGATTGCGGTATTCACCAATAATGGTTGTGAGCTCACGGGAAGCTACCGCCAGCTCTCCACCGACTTGCTGCACCGACCCCAATACTTTGGCAGTGGTCTCACCCGCTTGCACCACACTGCTGCCCGCGGTGTCGAATCGATCCGCAGCAAGGCGCATCTTGTCTGCCCCTTGTGCCATTTGCTGCAAGTGCTCTCTAGTTTGCAAGCCAAGAAGGTCAATGACTTCCTGTGCCTCTTTGCGCTGCTGCTCGACCAATTGCAGCGTCTCTCTAAGCTGCTTATCCAACCCACCAATAACCGTTTCAGTTGTATTCCTGATATCCGCCTGTGCCAAGCGATGCTGTGCATCCATTCCTTCTTGGTTAGCGTTAAAGGTCTGGAACATCTGATTAAGTTGTGAGCCCAGCTGAGTCAAGTTTGTGGACATGTTGGTCATGACCTCTTCTTGCCCTTGGCCAATACTCCGCTGGCTCTGTTCAATAAAGCTATTCAGGTGTTCGGCTATCTGTTGCTGACGGGCCTCACTCTCGGCAAACAATCTCTCCAATTGGTGAGCTATGCGTTCACTGGCATCCTCGCCCGAGCTTCCCATTCGCTCTACCGCCGCCTGCATTTTTGACAACATCTCGTTCATGCCATTCTGCATACTGGCTTGACCAGCCTGCATGTCTGTAAGCAGTTGCGCGATGACTGTGGCACTTTGCTGAGAAGAGGACTCGCCAGCTCGCCGCATATCGTCCACCAATGCCACAAAGCCTTGCTGCATGGACTGCATTGCAGTTACTGACTGACCGAGCATTTCATGCAAACCGCTGAACTGTTGACCGAAAGATGCATCTAGTTTGCTCATGAAGGCACTCAGTACATCCGTCAATAGATGCTGAACTTGGCCTGACTGATCGCCACTTGCCTGCTTCACTGAACCAGCAATTTTTTCCAAGGGATCTTTAAGACTATCTTCGATGGAGCGACCGATCTGGGTAGCCAAAGATGTGCCAACCTCTTGATAAGAGGTTGAGAGGGTATTGGCCAGTTTGAGATTTTCCTGAACCTGGGTATCAACCAGATTTTGCATCATGGTGCGTAGATCACTGACCAAGCTGTCTTTCAGTTGTCGTGCATTAACTGCACTTTCATTGCTGGCCTTAACCAAGTCAGCTAAATATTCCTCACCCACACCACCCTTGAAGAGTTCATCAATGGACTCGGTCAACTTTTCCAGTAACTGGAGGCAACGTCCCCAACGCCATTTTTCCAATCCAGTCACTACGATGGATGCAAAGATTGCGATCGAAGACCCAACAAAAGCAAAAAGCACGTCATTGAGCAAGCGAGAGACACTTTCGGTAACCTTGGCAGGATCCGACACATCAAAATGCATCAAACCCGACATCAAACCCAGGAAGGTGCCTACGATACCTAACCCTGTCAGTACACCTGGCAGGTGTTTGAAAACCTCGGTGCGGAGAGGCGTCTCTACAATACTAGGCACTGAGAAGAAAGTGGCAGATAGGGAGGTTGCTCGCACAGCAACTAATCGACTCTCTCCCTCAACCAATTCACTCTGTCTGTGCAGAGTGTCAGCGTATTCTTTCCATGCATGATTCATGGCCTGATATTTGGGCTCAGCAAACATGGCTGTAGCCTGTTCTAACTTTTCAGAAGCAGGTAGTTCATGCTGTATTTCTAATCCCTTGCTAGCCTGCTTTAACTTGTTCGCCACCAAAAATGATGGCCCAAGATAAAACACACAAAAAAATGCGGAAAACAAAACTACCAGACAGAACACGATGGTAGGGACAGAGCTGGGCTCAAGGTGCTTAAGCCAGTCGAACAACAAGGTGAAATTCATGCATCACTCCCGATTTTGAAGTGATGCAGTATACCAATTCCAATGAACACTTTTTTAATCGAAATCATGCAATTGGGCCCAATCGACACAAACAACTTAAGAGACTGATTTAAAAGGATTTAATATATTTATCGTTCTTGTGGTCACCCGCTCACGAATACCCCAAACTAGATGATGACCCAATGAACTCCTGAGTGATGATTCGCATTGGGCTGCCATCAACAACCCCCAGACGGAGGCGCAGACTCATGATGACTCATGTAGAGCAATCTCCCCCAACCAGCAATCTATCTGTTCTGGAGTCGCTCGGTCTACCACGTAACTGGCTAGCCGCCCATCAGCACATAGTGTCTGGTGTATCTCCTGAGATCGTCGTCAAACTGAGCAAGCTATTGGGGTCTAATACCCGAACAATTTGCCAGATGATTGGCATTAGCCGAGACACACTGAATCGCCAAATCAAACGGGGCAATCGCTTATCGACAGCTCAGGGAGATCGCGTTTACTGGGCAGCCTTAGCAGTGGACGCAGCCATATCCCTACACCGGGGAGATACTGCTAAAACGATGAGATGGCTCACCCGCTCTGCGTGGGGATTAGGTGGTGAAAAACCGGCCGATGTGATTACTACGCCTATGGGAGCGCAGGCAGTTATCGATCTTGTCGGCCGGATTAGGCATGGCATCCCCTGTTGATTAACAGTTCATACGTGACCATAAAGCACCAACAATAGGCTCATTTGGTGAGCCGATCACCCCGACCAATCGGCTCATTTGATGAGCCGATCACCTCGACCAATCGGCTCACTTGATGAGCCGATCACCTCGACCAACCGACTCACTTGATGAGCCGATGACCTCGACCAATCGACTCATTTGATGAGCCGATCACCTCGACCAATCGGCTCACTTGATGAGCCGATCAACACAACCACTCAAATCGTGGTTAGATAAGCTCTCGATTGCCTTCAATTTTCCCAAATTGATCAGGGTCTGCGGGTTGATAATCATCCGAAAACATATTCATCAACCGATGCTCCTGTCTCAGGTTGGCCAGCGCCCCAAAAAAGCAGCCTTCACATAGGTGTACCTGATATCGTTCACCATCGTGCTGCGAACCATACCCCCAGCGCGCAGCCAGCGTGCCGAACTCCTGCGTACCAATGGTGGTTGTCGTGCTGCTGCCACAGACATCGCAGAGAATATCGACGACTTGGGTGGTGGGGAAGATGGCTTCGACTTTCATGGCAATACTCCTCGTGTTGACCCCTGACAGCCGTGCCGATATCACCGGTGGCCATCAGGGTTTGGGATGCTGGGCTGCGTAAGCAGCGACAAGTCGCACAGCCAGCGCATAGCTGAGCGGTAATCTAGCTTTGTATTTCCTGAGCCAATCCGGTCTGCCAAGCGCTCTCTCCAGCGCGGACAGTGACCTTGCCTCCCCGTCCAACTGTTCGAGTTGGGCCACCAGTGCCCGGTCACGTTGTGCCCAATCCACGGAGGGGTGGTAGACAGACTGTTTGGGAGCGGGCAACTGCTGATACAGCCAGGAGCGATCATGCCGATAGAGCCAGCTGAATGCCGTTCGGCACGCCTGTTCGATGCCACCGCGACTGGCATCGACATGCTGTGCCAGGTATGTCGTCAATGTATCTCGGTGCTCACGCAGCTTACGCACGCTGCCCAGATGCCGCCGCCAATCAGACAACCCCTGATGGCTCTGAATGATGGCTTCGACCGCACCGACTGAGACGCCATGGCAATGGGCGATCTGCTGTCGGCTTACCCCCATGAACGCCTGCCGCCATATTCCCCGCGCCACCGCCGCAGTGATGCGCTGGGCTCGGTGTTCGACGGGGTGGTTGTGTCGCAACGCGAGTTGCTTGATATAACCGACACTGTAACCGGTCTGGCGGGCGACCTGACGCATGGAGAGCGGCTCTGCCAACCACCTTAGCACTGCTCGCTCGACGGCTTGCGCGTCACGCGCTGGCGGCACAGGCAACACCTGCTGCACCTCGATGGAGAAGAACTCCGCTGGGCTGCGACTGACAAACGCCATCAGCATCACATGTTTCAGGTAGTGGTGACTGCGGTCACCGTGCACCAGCCCCGAGACGTATCGATAGTTGGCCAGCCCCGGCGGCACTATTGGCGTTATATCGGCAAACAACCCCTGCCAGAACTCCGTCATGGCCTGCAACAGGGGCTGGCTACGCAGATGGCCTCGGGCCGTCAGATAGCCCTGTTGCCCGAGCCATCGCTGGTACAGCTCCGCTAGCGACTCCGTTGGCGACTGGACGCACAGATACCGATGCAGAGCGGTGATATATGTAGAAAGGTTTATTTCCTGTTCATATGGACGCGATGGTTCACAGGGTATCTCGGGATCCGGTAGAAGCAGTTGCCGATCAATGCCTCCTGCACTGGCCGCCAGAGTTTGCAATCGCAGCGCATGCTTGGTACAGGCCGTGACCCCGTACAGTTGATGCGCCGTATGCCAATATCCACATCCTACGTCCTGTTCATCCTCTCGCAAGCAGGCGGGACACCATTTAAGGCAGACACCGCCAAAAGCCAGCTTGCTGGCCGCTTGTCCTGACAGGGCCATCAGCCCCTGCCCTTCACCCAACATCGCAGATGCCAGGGTGTCGACTTGCAGCTTGTCTCTCAACGTAAGGGCATAAAGCGGGAAACCCGTGCCATGGTGCAGCAGGTATTGTGGATCCACTCCCGCTGCCTGGGCCGTTGCCTCAATATGACCAGGTAATGACGGATGCAGACGAATGGCCGGATGATGGAACAAACGGTCACAGACGCGGTTGCGGTCACTGTAGGCCGACTGCACGAAATACTGCGAGACCCAACTGTAGGCCGACTCACCAGGGATGTACGCCGGGATTACCGAGCCCAACACAAGGTCAGCCCTCAGACCTCAGGAGCCCCATCAGATCGACGCCTGCATGCTGCAACATGAGAAGGTGGACCAAGGGGTGCAACGGATCTCGGGCTGACTGCTCATGGTAGCCCCGTGCATTACGCAGCTGAGGAGGTAATTGCCATCCCTGACCGTCCCCCTCTGAATTGGTGAAATACGCAGTGAGCGCCAGGGGATCACACTGCGCGTCCATCTGCTGAAACCACGCATTGATCGCTTTGATGCTCTTGACCGTGCGCATCGCCTCGCCCGAGATCCCCATAGCCTCTCTCACATAACCTGTGAGCGTTGACAGAGTGAGGCTGCAACCCGACTGGGCCAATGCCAGCGATGCCAACTCGATTTCACGCATCCGCTCGGTAAAATGACCATCGTATCCCCCCATCCAGTGGCCGCAGTGCGGGCAGAGGTTGTCATAGGGAGGAATGGGCAGCGCCGACAACACCATGGCTACAAAACCACAGCCAACACAGCGTCCGGATAGGCCACGTTGATGCCGATGGCAATGAAACACCCCTGGCAATTGATGGTCGCGGTGGTAATAGGGCATGCCCTGAGTATCCTGATCCTCGGCAATACAGTCTGTACACCAACGCCAGTATCGATGCTGTACATTGTTCTGACCGGTCACCCTCAACCGGAGCGGCGTGTGGCCCGTCAACGCAGACATCAACATACCCTGCTCAGGCAGGCTTAAAAACGGGGTAAGATAATGGCCGTAGCCATGTGTCTGCCAGGGCTGCGCTATCCCCTTCGCCCGAAAAATGGCATCGAGGGCCATGTCATCGGCATGAGATAATCGTTGGGGGCGAATAGGTGGACTACCCAGACCCAGCGCTTTTACCGTAGCGGTGAACGTCCCATGGATGCTCAGCACATGCATTCGACCAGCCACGGCTCCCAGATGTTCGCCCGGCAGCAACTCTAAACGATGGAGGATCATTTCGGCTGCGCCTTATCTAGGTTGTAGCCGAGTTGTCCTAACAATACTGACGGCGATAACTGATCCAGTTTTTTACGTTTCTGTACCTCAATCTGCGATGATACGGGTTTGTCGCTCAGCTCGACTTCCCCTTGAATCAGGTTCATGGCGGGCGGCGGAGCTATCTGTGTCATGACATCAGAATGACTCGCCACCGACTCCAGCATCAGCATCGGCTCAAAATCCTCAAATTTGTGGTAATCACCTTTTCTCAGTGCAGTTAACGCCGGGGTCAACACTCTAAATTCACGATTAAAAACTAAGTCCAGCGCGGCTATCGAAAGATCTTGATCCTGAGGTGCCAGGAACGTGAGATAGGCGAGCGTGGCCCTAACCAGGCTACTGGCAATTGCCGGAATGCCCGCACTCAGATAATGAATATGCCTACACAATATATCTACCGATGTTGATTGATTTTTTAGTAATTGAGTCTGGCATAGCAGGCGGATAAAGCGGTTCCAAAATGAGCTATTAGAATCGCAACTCGCCAATAACATAGATCCATTTTTGGTCACTCGCCGACCGATAGTTGTTTCACGCTCAAATAATGCTAGCGTTGCAAATGTTCCTACCAGCATGATCGGCACACCGACTCGGTTGAACAATTCCTCGACGAATTTTATCGACGTTTTTTCATTGATACTTAAAACTTCATTACGGGAGGATTTGGCTAAATTTTGGGCCTCATCAACGACCACCAACCCAACACTATGACCGATAAGGAGTTTGCGCACTATGGTAATTAACTCATTGACAGACCTATTACGGTGTTCATAAGTGTATGCCTGTCCGGTCACCTCATCCAGCGCCTCCAGCATATTTAACAGCAGCGCTTTTTGACCACGACGCTCGTGAATTTCTACATACAGGTACGTTACCTGAGATTGATCAAGCGTATGTTCCTGCCCTTTGTGGTCGGTATAATTGAGATGTTCAATAACTTGATCAAATAGTTTCAGGATGCGTCTTACCATGAATGATTTTCCACGACCACTCAGCCCAACCAACAAATAACTCTGCAACACAGAATAGAGATCCAACCCTGATAAATATGCAACCTGATTGGGATTGGTCTTATCTCTATCGATAGCCGTCAGTATTCGCCGTATATCAGTTCGCAGAGGATTGCGTTTATCATATCCCGCTTCAATCATGCGTCGCATGACATCATATAATCGAAATGCCTCGTCTTGAACGGCATAAACATCGTTCAACTGATCGATCTGAGTGCGGATATAATAGCCATGAAGCGATGCATCAACACCAGTCAAATCAACATTGTTAATAAAAGGAAACTCGCTGACTGCATAAAACTGTTGCATTGTTAACGGCTGACCCAGCGCCTCAATGAATGGGTTGTCTCGATACTGTCGATTAGGATGCATATAATAATTTGGCTGGCTCATTGTTCGTCTTCCTGAAAGGATATTACTGTCGGATCATTCAAATTTTGTTTGGATTGCTGTGGTGCGGGCCGATGGGCTTGCTCCCGGTTGTCGGCCCCAGACAGATCGGCATAAATGGCTTGCATTTCATTATATCGCTGCTGTACAGCCTCAACATGCTTGAGGGTTTTCATCCCTGGCTGAATGCCTTTAGCGTTGGATTTTTTAAGGTGGCGACTTTCTGCTCTAATAGCATCATCACATTGCTTTAAATCCATTTCCAATAATGCACGGGCATCAAATCTACTTTCATCCAGAATAGCCAGTTGTTCTTTGACAATCTCTTGGCGACGCATGACATTTGCCCAAATTTGGTTTTTATAGGCTTCGCTACGATCAGTCAAATCCAGTTGGAGGAGCTCTCCACTTTCGTCATCCCCATACCAGATATGATTGGTACTGATATCGGTGTATCGAACCTTTATTTTGAAACGACCAATATTTTTGGCTCGGTCCAGATAGCCCCTACGCACGATTTCATTACAATTATAATATAGGCCTTTGAAGTACACTCCCTGAGACCTAACTGTTGCCTCTGCTTCCGGCAACAATGCATATCGCAGGCGATCTGTTGACACTCTTGGTTTCAGAATCGCCTGCTCCAGCCCCCAATCCCAAACACTGCGAGATGTAAAAAGCACACCATCTCGCGACATCTCAAAATTATGAGATAGGACTCGCTCCCTATTATTATTGGTAAATATGATACATTTTATCAGTCGAACCATAAACTGTTCATAGGTATACAAAGAATTACGGGACGCATGTTGGTCTTCTTTTTTTGGAGATTTTACAACCTTGCCAGAGTCAAAGGGGATCGCTAGAGACTGAATAATATCAAAACTCTTCTCAACCGTGCCTTTCATATCACCACGATGATATGCATTAAAATTTCCTACAGTGATACCAATTTGACCACGAAGGAGGGAGGTTATATTGCTATCAGTATTCTCTGAACCTCGGTCTAACGTTAATTCACGACAAACTTCTTGGCAGGGCCAATCAGACTCATCTATTTCATAGCCATACTGTCTACAAAATTCGACCTTATTACTCATAGCATTAAACAATGCCTGACTGGCACCGTGCCAACAAGGACTATCAAAACCAACATGAAGCCCCACAATCATTCCACTGAAACTATCGACAACACTATAGATTACAGGTCGTCCTATACTGACTAGTTCATCTTTGCTGTAGGAATATCGAATATATATATCTGCAATAGTACTATCAATTTCGTAGCGCGATGCCGGCCCTCGTAGCCCCGCTCTGGCGAGCCCAGGTTTGCCGGCGAAATCTCGAGAATAATTTATACTGCCCACCCGCTTTTTCAAAAACGTCAACTGATCAACATATTTAGTAAGCTGGCGCTTGAATGATTTGGGAGAAATAAGATAATTTCTGGATAGTAACATTTTGAATGGTTCAGCAATATCCTCGTCCGGGGCTCCCATGGGGCGCAACTCTGCCGAGGCATACTCCATACAAAAATCCAAATACAACCTAGAAAGCTGGACTTCTGTCCCTGAGCGGATTTTCTTGGAGAATAATACTATATTCTTAATGTCTTGTTGGGTAATACCACGGTAAGATTTACCATAAAGCGTTTCGCGCCCTCGTTTTGATGCAAGACAAACTTTCCCCTTTTCAAGCTCCAAGTATGTAGTGGGCAACTGGTGATTTTTGCCACATGCGAAATAATTAGGTAATAGCGCATTGGGCATTCCACCACATCGGAAGTAGCGATTCAACTGACCAGTGACATACTTTTTACTTTTTCCTGAACGATCAATGAGTAGTTTCAAAATCCCGCTTGAGTCACCATATAGATAACGATGCCTCAGTTCGTGAGCGCTTATTAGGGGTTCAAGCGCAGCAAGTCCTTCATCACGTTTTTTTATCCAGTTTGGATTTAAGTTATTATCTGCTTCATAGATGATTTTTGGAAAATCATGATCTGCTATATGTCTACGCCCTTGAGAAATATCATTTTCAACTTCGTCAAGCGACAAGGTAAATGGCCGTTTCGGTGAAACGAGTAGCAATTCAGTTACAGCTAGCCGCATTGTATCCCAGCAAATATCAATGATCAGCAACTCGGAACTATTTTTGGTATCAGACACGATCTTTTGGTTAACCCGCATTAGACCTCCGTATTACTGGCAGAGGACGGTATAACTCGATTCGTTGTGTCAAATCGATATTCAAACGACCGGTATAAACCGCGTGCTGGAACAAACACTGCACCTGAAATTTATCAATATTAAGTTCATAGGCTACCTGATGAATTAACATCAGCAGCGTGGATAAAGGGGTTGCTATCATGTGGTGCCTAAACCGAACAATAACATTGGCATAAAATTCTGCCGAAACCTGAATCAGTTCAGCCTCATCAAAACATTCTCGTAGAAACTCTAAATTGTAAATAATGGTGGCGTCAAAACTCTTCTCTGTTATCAACACATGATCAATATTTTGAGTACGCCAATACTCAAGGGAAATTCGCTCTTTTGCCAATGTACGATTAACAACACGGGGGGATGTTATTTCTGGATCCAGCGCATCAGAATATTTGAAGCTATATGGACTCAATATATGCTTCCCTGCCTCCGTTTGCCGAATAATGACAAAATCCTGAGTCATAGTTTTGGCTGGGATGCGGCCACCATGATTACCTCGTTCTTTATAATTACCTGGATGGACAACGTTCAGAGAGGCAGCAATTTCTAGAGTTTGATGCAGTGGTAACGGATACTGTTCGAGAATGTCGATAACAGTTGGATCGCGTTCGAAATAGAAAAATGGTGCCCTCTCGCCACGACTCAGCAGATGATGCTCACGTCTCGTTTTGTGACTATACACAATCTGCCCCTGACCATAGGTATGGGACTGCCGCACCGTGACCCAGGGGCGATACCCCGAAGCTTTGATGTCTCGGTTATACCGTGCTGTTTTTGCGATCTCCGCATCGGTGACGATGGGCTGCTGAACCGTTTTTTGCTGCATGACTACTCCTACCTGACCTGCATACAACCTAGTAACTGGGCAGGGGGTCGTCAACCGCAATAGTGCACGTAAGGCGTTGTTTTTACTTATTTATTTTTATAAATAATAACTATCGACGCTATCATGGCAAAAATGCCACACTCAACAAAATTTCATTTTTTATATTAAAAAACATATAGTTATAAAAATCACATAAGCATACATAATCACGAATATTTATTTTTATAAATAATAAGTAAATGTTTTTTATTCCTTTTTTGACATAAGAGGGTGGCGGATATAGAACATTATTCTGAAGCGATTGATGATTCCGCTCAGAAAAAATGTCCGTTTTTGGCTACAAAAGGCTCCATGCGAAGAGCAATCAATGCATCCACACCAAAAAATTCAGCTCGGCAAGGGTGGCCTGCCGGGCTGTGGGTGACTGACGAGCTGATAACTCACGTCAACAAGCGGTTAGCCATGCCATCCAGCTTCGCTTTGGTCTTTTCCCAACCGGGCATCACCTGACCCATCAGCCGGTAAAAGTGCTCGCTGTGGTTGTGCTCGGCAATATGGCAGAGCTCGTGCAGGATCACGTAATCGATACACTCGCGGGACGCTTTGACCAAATGCGGGTTGAGCGTGATCCGGCCATTGGGGGAACAACTGCCCCACTGGGTCTGCATGGTCAGGATGCGCAGTGGCGGACGCTCGGTGACCCAGATGGCCTGCTCGAGCATGGCATTGAGTCGTCTGGCAAACACCTCCCTGGCACGAGCCTTGTACCAGTCAGCGAGCAGTGCCTGGACTTTCTCGGCTCTCTTTGCGCTATCAGTGACTAGGCTCCTGACCGACACCTCCAGTTTGCCACGCAGCATTTTGACCCCCTGCACCGAATCAGGGGCTTCGAACACCTTGAGCAGGTACTGTTTGCCTAGGTAATAGTGGCTCTCACCGCTGATGTACTGGCGCGGGGTGACGTGTTCCAACTGCTCACGAAAATCGCGTAACTGCTGGTAGATCCAGCGTCCGCGCTGCTTGACCGCTGCGATAACCGCATCATCAGCCGCCTCACGCGGGGCCGAGACCACGACGCGGCAATCGGGATGCACCTTGATAAGCACCTTGCCGCTAGCCTGTCTCCGTTGCACCCGCTCGAAGGCGATCCGCTCATCGCCGTAGCGAAAGCTAAAGGATGGAGCTGGAGCCTGGGGCTGAGCATCGCCCTTGACCCGAATAGGCACATTCATCTGATCAGACTCCGCTCAAGCCGACTCGGGTGATCTGCACCACCATCTCGACGATCTTCTTGGCCTGCTCCATACCACTGCCGATTGCTTTGCACTCCTGGAACATGCGTGGCAGCAACTGCTTGCGAATACCCGCCTCGATGTTCTGCGGGTTGATGGAGTGCTCGGCCACCGACGCATCCACGACCGTATCGATCTCGAAGGCCAGCTTTATCCACTTCTCCTGTACCTGGCTGTCGGTGATGGCGAACACCTCAGGCAGCACCTTCTTGAACACCCCAAAGTAGGCCTGAGCGTGGCGATGCCCAGCAAAAGCGTCAGGAATGTCACTCAGGCGGCGCTCATGCACCTGCTCTTCGAACTCACGAAACAGCATGTACTGCTTGAGCGGGTGCTCGAACAGCTTCTCGGCATCAAGGATGGCCTGGCGCAGCAGCTTGGAGAAGGCTTCCTGGGCGTAAGGGTCGTCGCGTAGCTCCTGCTCAATCATGCGGGTGACCCGAGTCTTGATGATGTCGGTCTCGTTACGGGTCTTGTTCTCGTTCCACTCTTCTGGCTGTTTTTGGCCCATCTTGCCGACTTCATAGAAGCCACCCGGCTCTTTGACCTCTACACCGACCACATGCTTATCCAACAGCTTCTTCACCTGCTCGGCATATTCGTCGTAGTCAATCTTCTCACCTGCATCCTGCTGCACCAGTTGGCGCAGGCTGGAGAGCTGTTTCACAGTCTCCTTGTAGTGGCGACGATCCGCCTCGCTAAAGGCGCTGTCCTCGAAGAAGGAAGCTGACTGCAACGCCACTTTCAGGCAACTGGCAAACGCCGTGAGCGCCTCGTAGAAGTCTTCGCGCACCTTGAGGTTCACATCCACCAGTTCGCCGTCCAGTTCCTCCATCTTGGGCACCAGCACTTGGCGCAATTGCTCGATATCCTGCTTGTTCTTTACCCCGGCGAAGATACCCCACAGGGCCTGATAGAGCTGTGGCAGCCGCTTGTACTCGGTGCCCATCTGGTTGTAGAGGCCTTTGAGGTCGTCAACGTCATAGCCGCCCTGGGTGCGGGAAGCGAGATCCTGATACTTACCGATGGTGGTATCCAGCTCGGATAAGATGCCGCGATAGTCGATAAGCAGGCCGAACTGCTTCTTTGGGTGCAGCCGGTTGACCCGTGCAATCGCCTGGATCAGGTTGTGCTCTTTGAGTGGCTTGTCGATATAGAGCACTGTGTTCTTTGGTTCATCGAAGCCGGTCAACAGCTTGTCCACCACGACCAGCAACTTGAGGGGATCATTCTCATCAGCAAAGCGTTCGATAAGCGCTTTGGAATACACCTGCTCATCCTGAGTGCCAACATTCTCCTTCCACCACTGGGTAACCAGCGGTGCGGTTGATTCATCGACCTCGGTGTTGCCTTCACGGCTATCGGGCGGACTCATCACTACCGCCGACTCGAACAGCCCCGCCTCGTCGAGGTATTTTTTATAGAGCACCGCCGAGGCCTTGCTATCGCAGGCCAGCTGGCCCTTAAGCCCCTCATCGATGTTGGTGGCAAAGTGGTTGGCGATGTCGAATGCGATTAGCTTGAGGCGATCCTCCGCGCTGTAGATCTCGCCCTTGCGGGCAAATTTGCGTTTCAGATCGGCCTGCTGCTGCTCGTTTAACCCCAGGGTGATACGCTCAAACCAGCTGTCGATAGCCCGCTCGTTGACCTCCAGATCGGGGATGCGCTCCTCATAGAGCAGCGGCGTCACCGTCTTGTCCTCAACCGCCCGCTGCATGGTGTAGGCATGGACGATGGGACCGAACTTGTTGGTGGTCTTGTCATCCTTGAGCAGCGGTGTGCCGGTAAAGGCGACAAAGGCGGCATTGGGCAGCACCTGCTTCATGCGGATATGGTTCTCGCCCCCCTGGCTGCGGTGGCCCTCATCGATCAACACGATGAGATCCGGGCTCTTGTTGATGCACTCAGGCAACTTGGTGGCTGAGTTGAACTTCTGAATAAGCGAGAAGATGATCCGCTCGCTGCCCTTACCGATCTGCTCGGCCAACCGCTTGCCCGAAGTGGCCATGGCCGCTTCTTTATCTTTCTTGCCCGCGAGTTCACCGCTGGAGGCAAAGGTCTTGCTGAGCTGGCTCTCCAGATCCACCCGGTCGGTCACCACCAACAGGCGACACTGTTTCAAACTGTCGTGCAGGATCAGCGCCTTGCTGAGGAACACCATGGTGAACGACTTGCCCGAACCAGTGGTGTGCCAGATCACCCCACCTTCTCTCCCGCCATCTGGGCGTTTCTGGTTTATACGCTCGATCAACCGCTTGATGCCAAACACCTGCTGGTAACGGGCGACTATCTTGCCCGCCTTCTTGTCAAACAGGGTGAACAGTCGGGTCATCTCCAGCAGCCGCTCCGGGGAGAGCAGGCTGATGAGCAGCCGATCCTGATCACTGACAGCCAGCTCGCCCGCCGCAACCAGGGACTGATACCAGTCCAGATCGGCGGCGGGTCGGTGGCCAAACAGGGCCGTAATCTGCTCAGGTGAAAGCGGCTGATTCTTGATGGCCGTCATCTCGCCATCACTGATGTCCTCCTCACGCCAGGCGGCCCAGAACTTCTCTGGCGTACCGCAGGTGCCATATCGCCCTTCGATGCCATTGATGGAGAGCAGTAACTGGCTGTAGGCAAACAGCAGCGGGATCTCGTCGGGGCGCTGGTTACGCAGGCTTTGGGAGATCCCCTCCTTAATGGTTGGTCCTTTTTTGGCGTTGCCATCCGGGCGCTTGGCCTCAATCACCACCAAGGGCAAGCCATTGACGAAGCAGACGATATCCGGGCGACGCGACTCGATGCCGCCTGCGCGGGTAACCCGAAACTCTTCGGTGAAGGTGAAGCGGTTATTGTGCGGGTTGTGCCAGTCAATAAGGGGGATGGTTGGGCTCACCTTCTTGCCATCAACAAACTCGGTGACCGACATGCCATAGAGCAGGTGGTTATAGAGCCGCTCGTTGGCCGCCTGCAACCCTTCATTCAGGGCCGGGCTGCACAGCTCACTCACCAGATTATCCACTGACTTGGGCGACAGCGGATAGGTTTTGCCCGCAAACACAAAGGTGCGCTCGGCCAGCACGCTGCGCAGTTGTTGGCGCAGCACCACCTGATCGAACTTGTTATCCCGTGCCGCCAGCGCCTGTTCAGGGGAGAGGAAAGACCAGCCCAGCTGGGTCAGCAGGGTCAGAGCCGGGATCTTAGCACTGTACTCTTCCTGAAATTTCGGTGTTGACTGGGTCATCGCTGATACAGAAGTGTTAGCCACGATTATTCCTCTTGCAGAGCAGCAAAGACTTGATCCAGCCAAAGATGACCATCTTGCAGCCTTGTTTGATCGTCTACGGGGATTACCGTTAGTAAGTGGCTAAATGTGTGGGAAATACGCAACTTGTTGCGTAGCCGCCGTTTTTGTTCCTCTGCTGTACCATCTCTGTTCCTTGCAATAAGGATCAATTTTCGCTCTCGGTTCTCGACCAGCTCGCGGAAAAGCCCATTTATATGGCTGTCGTCCTTATTAAATCCGAAGCCTACAACAACGATTGCATCAGATCCTGCATAAGCATCGAAGAGCCTGACGTACCGCCGTGACATGGCCACAGAGGTGAGTGGTTTAAGACCGCTTTGCGTCAGGATGAAAGGAACATGGATCTGACTGTTATCTACATCATCTGGGTTATCACAGGTAATGACAGCATTTTTATAAGGGTTGTAATAGTCATGCACACTGCCATTCAGATGAATTATTTCCGGCAGTGCTATGTCCATGCCACGGAAAACCTCGGCTAGCAGACTGTTGTAGTTGGCCGTACCAATGGCCGAGAATGTGAGAACTCCATCGAATGTAGCCAGGTCGTGGTAATAACCTTGAGCCGGGAGATCTTCTGCTGCTGGCGCTTGAGCACTAATGTAATCGCGGGCAATCTTGAGGAAAATAACCATGCGAGTGAACTTGGCCCACTCAGTGGATGGAGAAAATAGGTAGCGGAAATGATCATCTATCAGCTTCTGATAGTCGAGTACCGTCGTAAATAGGTTTTCCAGTACCTTTTGTGCTATTGCACAAAAGAGTGTTAGTGCTGTCGCCTCCTCGCCAATATCGAAATTTCGGTTCTCTTCCAGCAACAGTTCCAAAGCTGTTGAGCCAATGCGATTGAACTCCAAGCGGAACAGACCAGCAATGTCATCAAAGATGGGCAAATCATCCGGTGCCGCCTCAAACAGTTCTTGGTTCAGACGTTGCACAAGAGCTTGACCATGAGCCCCGACTAATAATTGTAAAAAGGATGAAACATACCTTTTCAAATCATCGTTGTGAGCTGATGCACGAACCACATCCAACATGGCTGAGTAATACTCAGATTCAAATAATCTTACATCTCTCGCCAATAATTCGTTAAGGCGAATATCGTGTGTGTATAAACGCTCACCTATGGTGGTGCCTGTCAGTTCTAAAAAAACCTGTTCTAGTGTTGCCTTATTGATACCCAAGGCCAAAATAGCATCATCACACTCTTGATCGAAACGATTTAGACGGCGAATTATTTCGTCCCGCTTGTATTCGATAGATGACTCGATAATGCTGGTAAACTCGTTACGTCCAAAAGCATAAATACTCTTGCCAACATATCCTTGTGGTAGCCAGTCATTGGCATAAGGTGAACGTGAATCCAATGTACGAAGCTGGTCACGTAGTTCGGTCTTATATTGACTTGGATCTTGACGAAAAAGGTCGATGGCAAATTTTCCACCACTAGGCAGACCGTATCCGATTTCTGCTCCAGCACCAAAAAAGAATCCCAGCTTCATACTTATCACCTATTTAGTTGATTTTAACTCTACGCTTACCGGTCAGCAGTTGCTGCATCAGGGCCTTTTTCTCCAGCTTTAAGGCATCGAGTTTTTGTTGCAGGGCTGCAATTTCTTGATCGGCAGTGGAAAGGATTGTGGCAATCTTTTTCTGTTCATTGATATTTGGCAACACAAGTTCAAGTTTCATTAACTGCTTTTTGGATAGGTTGTATCGCGTAGCTCCCTGACCAAGTACTGCAATCTCACTCCGGATATTTTCACTTCGAAGAAGATAGCGGGCGAATTCGGGCAGTAGTGACTTAAAATCAAATAGGCGGAACCCAAAGCAAAATGAGTTTAGGTATACCTCATCAGCCTGATCAAGCAACACAGAAGACATGCCAACTTCGTCTGGAGTTTCTGATGATGTAGTGAAGAAAATATCACCAAATTGAGTCAGTGATTGGGATTCGCCTTCTTTCACGTCAACTAGGTCTAGCGCTTCCAAATCAATGCGGCTGTTTTTAAATATATTGATATATGGAATATATTTTTTCCCAAAACCAAAATCATCTTTAGTCTTGCCAGTTAGCCCATTGAATGTGTTACCTAAATTTCCGAGCGTGCTTTTCTTCCACTCCCCACTAAACCTCACACCATTGTTATCCAGCAGGCGTTTTTTGCCGGTGAGTAGTTGCTGCATCAGCGCCTTTTTCTGCTGCTGGCTATTGGCTAGCAGTTGCTCGGTAGTGTTGATCGCCTTATCCCAAGTGGAAAGTATTTTGGCAATCCTATTTTGTTCATTAAGAGGTGGCAAGGCGATGGTAAAATCACCAACCTGTTTGAGGCTAAGGCTAGGTTGTGCCTGTGTAGATGCTTCTTGTTGTACTTGATCTTGGATATATTGAGACATAATCCAATAATGTAGATATCTTGAATTAACTTTTCCTTCATCAGCGCGAATGATAGCCACATTTTGATTTATATTCGCAGGAATTATCTCTTTGGAAACAAGGAAGTTGGACCCAATAGTATTCCCAACAATACAAATTATGCAGTCTTTGTCATTTAGCTTTGATCTTTTCAATAGTTCATCAGCTTCTTTTGATATCCACTTCTCTGAGTCTGATTTGAATTTTCCGTCGAAAGAGCAATTATAAGCACCGACGAATCGAATCGAGTTTTCCGACTGCTCTACGAACTCATGCCCATATGTCGTTGGCGTTGAACCTTTAGTAATTAATAGCGATATGCTACGCAGATCTTTAGTGACCCACTCCTTAGGCACCATAGCCGAGTTCCTCCAGATAGTTGGCCATCTCGGTTTCCAGCTCGGCCAGTTGGACTTTAAGCTGCTCCCGCTCGGCCCGCACCGCCAGCAGATCGATCTCCTCTTCCTCCTCGAAGGTATCCACATAGCGGGGGATATTGAGGTTGTAGTCGTTGTCCTTGATCTCTTGCAAGGAGGCGAGGTAGGCGTATTTATCCACATTGCCGCCATTGCGGTAGGTGGCTTTGATCTTGGCGATATTGTCGGGCGTCAGGATGTTCTGGTTTTTGCCTGCCTTACAGTCGCGGCTGGCATCGATAAACAGCACATTGTCGTCCACCTTCTCTTTCTTGAAGATCAAGATGGCGGCGGGAATGCCGGTGCCGTAGAACAGCTTCTCCGGCAGGCCGATCACCGCATCGAGCAGGTTTTCGTCGATCAGTTGCTGGCGGATCTTGCCCTCAGATGAGCCCCTAAACAACACGCCGTGGGGCACCACTACCCCCATACGACCCGTCTTGGGTTTGAGGGTCTCGATCATATGGAGGATAAAGGCGTAATCCCCCTTGGTCTTGGGCGGGATGCCGCGCTTGAAGCGACCGTATTTATCGTGCTCGGCTTCGTCATGGCCCCACTTGTCGAGCGAGAACGGCGGGTTGGCGGTGACTATATCGAAGCGCATCAGCTGGCCGTGTTGATCCAGCAGCTTGGGGTTGCGAATGGTGTCGCCCCACTCAATCTTGTGGTTGTCTTCCCCGTGCAGGAACATGTTCATCTTGGCCAGCGACCAGGTGGAACCGATGGCCTCCTGCCCATAGAGGGCGTAGTGCTTCTCGCCGTGGTTATCCACCACCTTGCGACCGCACTTCATCAACAGTGACCCAGAGCCACAAGCCGGATCGCAGATGGTATCGCCCAACTGCGGCTCCAGTAGTTCGGCAATCAGGTCGGACACCTCGGGCGGGGTATAGAACTCCCCCGCCTTCTGGCCGCCGCTGGCGGCGAAGTTCTTGATGAGATACTCGTAGGCGTTGCCGATCACATCCAGCGTGCCGACCCGGCTGGGTTTGAGGTTGAGCTCATCCTTGGCAAAGTCTTCCATCAGGTGGCGCAGTATGGTGTTCTTCTGCTTCTCTTCGCCGAGGCGGTCGGTGTTGAAGCTGATGTCCTGGAACACGCTCTTGCCCGCATCTTTAAGCTTGGTGCCGTTGGCCTCTTCGATGGCGTGCAGCGCCTGATCGATCCGCTCGCCGTTGCCCGGCTCATGGCGACGTGCATGGAGGGCGTAGAAACTGGCCTGTTTCGGCAGCACGAAGCGTTCGTTCTTGAGCATCTCTTCGATCAGCTCCGGCTCGTCGCCGTATTCGGCCTGATAGCCGTCGTAGTGATCCTGCCAGACATCGGAGATGTACTTGAGGAACAGCATGGTGAGGACGAAGTCCTTGTAAGTGTCTGGGCTGACAGTGCCCCGGAAGGTATCGCAGGCAGACCAGAGGGCCTTGTTGATATCTTCCTGGCTTATCGGGTTGGTCATGAGTCGTTATTCCTTAAGCTTGAGAATTGCCAGCGAGCCTGACTGCTGGCTGGTCGGGTTGTTCGAGAAGGCTGGCGGCGATGGCGTGCATCATCTGTTCGCCGTTGCGTTGCAGTTGCTGCATCAGGCGCCGCTCTTCGCGCAGGGTGTTGACCATGTTCATGATGGCCTGCTGCCTTGTCAGGGACGGAATACCGATGGGGGTCTCCTCCAGCACCTGACGGCGAATACTTTTGGACATGCTGCCTTCGGCGTGTAGCTCGAAGTAACGCTGACAGGGTATCTGGTTGAGCTGCCAAGCCAGGAATTCGGGACTGTGTGCTTCACTTTGCAGCCGAACCACATAGAAGTGCGGGGCAGCCACCGCAGGAAGCGGCGCATGGCGGATATCGACCAGCACGGCATAGTTGGTGCTGCCACGGGCGGCCACCAAGATATCGCCCGTTTGCAACCAGTCAGGTTCCTTCTTGCTCGTAGGCTCGGTGCGAAGGCAGGCAGACCAGTCAACTCCCGCTTCTGGCGAGGCGTCTCTCATCTGCACCACGGCCATACTGCCGGAGTCGAACTCCGGGATCTTGCCGCGAAAGGGGTGTCCAGCGCTGATTGTTGCAATTTGGTTTAAGTTCACAAAAAATCTCTTCATCGATAATGATGCATTATCAACAGTGTGTCGCATCTGACGCTGCTACGTCAATACTGTTTGACGATGTTTTTGCATCAACTCGAATGATGCTTTAATGCATTTATTGAGCGTCATTGGCGTGCTTCATTGTCAAACTGCACAATCTTGCTCAATTCGAAAAAGATCAAAACACAACCAATTTGTAATTTAATTACAAGATTACCGGGTGGAAAATAAAAAGACCCTGCATTTGCAGGGCCTTTGAGTTTCCAACTTAAATGGTCGGTTTCCAACTTCAATGTCACGGTTTCCAACTTAAATGGCCGTGATCAAGCACGCCTTTACTTGGCGTAATCCTCGGTCGGAACGCAGGAGCAGAACAGGTTGCGATCCCCGTAAACGTCGTCGATGCGGTTGACCGACGGCCACAGCTTGCTGGCGCGCACGGCGTCGGACGGGAAGGCCGCCTCAGCGCGGGTGTAACCTCGGCTCCACTGCTCGTCCATCACGTCATCCTGGGTGTGCGGTGCATTGACCAGGGGGTTGTCGGTCAGGCTCCAGTGGCCGTCCTGCACCCGGGCAATCTCGGCGCGGATGGCGGTCATGGCCTCGACGAAGCGATCCAGCTCGCGCTTGGATTCAGATTCGGTCGGCTCGACCATCAGGGTACCCGCTACCGGGAAGCTCATGGTCGGCGCGTGGAAGCCGTAGTCCATCAGGCGCTTGGCCACGTCCATCTCGCTGATGCCGGAGGCCTCTTTGAGCGGACGGATGTCCAGGATGCACTCGTGGGCCACCCGGCCGTTGCGTCCGGTGTAGAGCACGGGGAAGGACTCGCCGAGCTTCTTGGCCAGGTAGTTGGCGTTGAGGATGGCGACCTGAGTGGATTTCTTGAGCCCCTCGTCCCCCAGCATGGCGATGTACATCCAGCTGATGGGCAGTATGCTGGCCGAGCCGAACGGCGCGGCAGACACGGCGCCGTTGTCACGGCTCTCTTTCTCTGTCTTGACCACGGCGTGACCGGCCACGAAGGGCGCCAGGTGTTTCTTCACGCCGATGGGCCCCATGCCCGGGCCACCACCGCCATGAGGAATGGCGAAGGTCTTGTGCAGGTTGAGGTGAGAGACGTCAGCACCGATAAAGCCAGGCGCCGTCAGCCCGACCTGGGCGTTCATGTTGGCACCGTCCAGATAGACCTGACCGCCATACTGGTGAACGATGTCGCACACCTCCTTGATGGTCTCCTCGTACACCCCGTGGGTGGAGGGATAGGTCACCATCAGGCAGCTAAGCTTCTCCCCCACCTCGGCAGCCTTGGCGCGCAGATCGTCCAGATCCACGTTGCCGGACTTGTCGCAGGCGGTGACGATCACCTTGAGGCCCGCCATCTGGGCGGAGGCCGGGTTGGTGCCGTGGGCCGAGGCCGGGATCAGGCAGACGTCGCGATGCCCCTCGCCGCGGGACTCGTGGTACTTCTTGATGGCCAAGAGGCCCGCGTATTCCCCCTGAGCGCCGGAGTTCGGCTGCATGCAGACGGCGTCATAACCTGTCACCTTCACCAGCCAGTCTTCGAGATCTGCCAGCAGCAGCTGGTAACCCTGAGTCTGGGCCAGCGGGGCGAAGGGGTGCAGCTTGCCGAACTCGGGCCAGGTCACCGGGATCATCTCGGCGGTGGCGTTGAGCTTCATGGTGCAGGAGCCCAAAGAGATCATGGCGTAGTTCAGGGCCAGATCTTTCGCTTCGAGACGGTGGATGTAGCGCAGCATCTCGGTCTCGGAGTGGTACTTGTTGAACACCTCGTGGGTCAGCACGGCGTCGGTGCGCAGCAGATCCTGCGGGATGGCGTGGTGAGCCTGGGCCTTGGCATCCAGGGCCGCGACATCGAGCCCGTGGCCTTGGCCGAGGAACAGATCAAACAGCTCGGCCACGTCCTCGCGGGTGGTGGTCTCGGAGAGGGACACACCGACGGCGCCGTCCAGATCCGCACGCAGGTTGATGCCCAGCCCTTCGGCCTTGGCGACCAGCGCTGATTTGCCTGCGGTCAGCACGGTGAGGGTGTCGAACCAGCTATCGTGCTTGAGGGTCACGCCCTTGGCCTTGAGGCCGAGCGCCAGGATGCTGGTCAGGCGATGGACGCGGGAGGCGATGGTCTTGAGCCCCACCGGGCCGTGGTAGACGGCGTAGAAGCTCGCCATGTTGGCCAGCAGCACCTGGGCGGTACAGATGTTGGAGTTCGCCTTCTCGCGGCGGATGTGCTGCTCGCGGGTCTGCATCGCCATGCGCAGGGCATTCTTGCCACGGGTATCCTTGGAGACGCCGATGATGCGGCCCGGCATGGAGCGCTTGTAGGCATCGCGGGTGGCGAAGAAGGCCGCGTGGGGGCCACCGTAACCCATGGGCACGCCGAAGCGCTGGGCAGAGCCAAACACCACGTCGGCCCCCAGTTCACCCGGGGATTTGAGCAGCAGCAGGGAGAGCATGTCGGTCCCGACGCAGGCCAGCCCCTTCTGGGCCTGGACCGCAGCGATCAGGGAACGCAGATCGGTCACGTTGCCGGTGGTGCCCGGGTACTGGAACATGGCACCGAACACCTCTTCGCTCACCGCGTCAGAGGCGGGGCCCACGGCCACGTCGAAACCAAAGTGCACCGCGCGCTCCTTGACCACGTCGATCACCTGGGGGTGAACGTCGTCGGCCACGAAGAAGAGGTTGGACTTGGACTTGGCCATGCGCTTGGCCAGCGCCATGGCTTCGGCGGCGGCGGTCGCTTCATCGAGCAGGGAGGCGCTTGCCAGATCCATGCCCGTGAGATCCAACGTCAGCTGCTGGAAGTTCAGCAGAGCTTCGAGGCGGCCCTGGGCCAGCTCCGGCTGATAGGGGGTATAGGCGGTATACCAGCCCGGGTTTTCCAAGACGTTGCGCAAGATGACGTGGGGCACGTGGGTGTCGTGATAGCCCATGCCGATGTAGCTCTTGGCGACCTGGTTCTTGGCCGCATAGCCCTTGAGCTTGGCCAGGGCTTCCACTTCGGTCATGGGGGCGCCGATGCCGAGCGGGCCCGGGCGACGGATGGCGGCGGGGACAGTCTGCTCAATCAGATCGTCCAGGCTCTCGGCCCCCACGGTGGCGAGCAGGGCCCGCACTTCTTCCTCACCCGGGCCGATGTGACGGCGGATGAAATCGGTTTTTTGCTCGAGTTCAAACAGTGACTGGGTCATTTCCCTATTCCTGGTATTAAGTCCTGATAACCAAGACCTGATGTTCCTGATAGCCGGCGAATACCGGCTCCACTCATGTTCTGTGTCCGCTGCAGGCAGACGGGGAATGCGGCAAGGGCATCCCGAAGGCGCAAAGGCTGCGCCCTTCCTGCAACCGCCATGGCCGCAGGATGGCAGTCATACAAGAGGGCCCTGCTGTGTTGGCAGGGCCCGGGGGCATTACTCTTCGTCCACCACGTTCTGGTAGCCTTCGGCATCCAGCAGGTTGGCGAGCTCGCCCGCATCGTCCAGCTTGATGCGGAACAGCCAGCCGGCACCGTAGGGGTCGGAGTTGACCAGCTCGGGGCTGCCTTCCAGCTCTTCGTTGATGGCCAGGATCTCGCCGCTCACCGGGCTGTAGATGTCGGAGGCGGCCTTGACCGACTCGGCCACGGCGCAATCTTCGCCGGCGCTCACTTGTTTGCCCACTTCCGGCAGGTCGACGAACACCATGTCTCCCAGCAGATCCTGGGCGTGCTCGGTGATGCCGACCACGGCTTCGCCGTTGGCTTCAACACGGACCCACTCGTGGGAGGTGGCATATTTCAGTTCGCTCGGGATATGGCTCATTTGTGCTTCCTTTATGCTCTTGGATCGCTTCAACAAAAATGGGTCGGCGAAGGGGCTCCCCTTCGCCGCAATCAATCATTACACCAGGGGCTGGCCGTTGCGCACGAAGGCCGGCTTGGTGACCTTCACGGTGACCAGCTTCTTGCGGATCTCGACCTGGGCTTCAGGTCCGATGTCACGGGGTACCCGCGCCAGAGCGATGCTGCAACCCAGAGTCGGCGAGAAGGAGCCGGAGGTGATCACCCCTTCGCGCTGCTCACCGCTCTCGCTGGTGAAGGTAACCGGCATGCCGGCACGCAGCACCCCTTTCTCTTCCATCACCAGACCCACCAGCTTGGGTTGGGTGCCGGCGGCCTTCTGGGCTTCCAGGGCGGCGCGACCGATAAACTGGCGATCGCTGGGCTCCCAGGCCAGAGTCCAGGCCATGTTGGCGGCCAGGGGCGAGATTGACTCGTCCATGTCCTGACCGTAGAGGTTCATGCCCGCTTCCAGGCGCAGGGTGTCACGGGCACCGAGGCCGCAAGGGGCCACGCCGTTGTCCAGCAGGGACTGCCACAGGGCGCAGGCCTGGGGCTCGGGCACCACGATTTCATAACCGTCTTCGCCGGTGTAGCCAGTGGTGGCGATGAAGAGATCCCCGGCCTGCACGCCGAAGAAGGGCTTCATGCCCTCGACCGCTGCATTTTGCTCAGGGGTGAACACCTTGGCCGCCTTGGCCTTGGCGTGGGGCCCCTGCACCGCGATCATGGCAAGCTCCGGGCGCTCGGTCACGCTCACAGAGAAGTCGATGGCGTGATGGCGGATCCAGGCCAGATCCTTCTCGCGGGTGGCGGAGTTCACCACCAGGCGGTAGAAGGTATCGGTCAGGTAATAGGTAATGAGGTCGTCGATGACGCCGCCTTCCGGGTTCAGCATGCCGCTGTAGAGGGCCTTGCCGGGGACGGTGAGCTTGGCCACGTCGTTGGCCAGCAGGTGTTGCAGGAAGGCTTTGACTCGCTCGCCGGTCAAATCGACGATGGTCATGTGGGAGACATCGAACATGCCCGCATCGCTGCGCACCGCGTGGTGCTCTTCCAGCTGGGAGCCGTAGTTGATGGGCATTTCCCAACCGTGGAAGTCCACCATCTTGGCGCCAGCTTCCAGGTGTTTGGGATGCAGTACAGTAGTCTGGATCATCGCTGTGTTTCCTTAAGCGTTCGCGACAACGCTCGCAATCCGCTCCGGCTCCCTTGCACAGCGGGAGGGCGAACCGCAAGGTCTGTGCTCGTTCCCACCCGTGGGGCAGGAGTGATTCCTTGAACGGAGCGGATTATATGACAAGAGCGCCGGTGTGCCGCTCAAAAAAAACTAATCCCGCCCCGACAAACTGACACCAGACACTAAGACAAAAACAGTGATAAAAACAGTACAAACCCGGGATGTGCGAGATTTAATGTTGATTTTTACCGTTACGTCACAATTTACAGAAAAACGTTTCGCTTCCCGCCAACATTAAAGGCTGACACCCCGGAGGGGCATTCAGCCTTGTCAGATTAGTTTTATTGTTAAAACTAGCGAGTAAGATTAGATTTTTTCACCCTTGGCAAGGGCAGGCAGCTCACCGTCCAGCCCCATGGCGACCCGGATCACGCTTTGCTTGAGCGGCGCCAGGCCATCGACGACCCGCAATCCCACCCCGCGCACCAGCTTCTTGAGGGGGTGGTTACCACCAAATAGTCGCTTGAGCCCTTCCATCGCCGCCAGCATGCGGGCGGCCTCGCTCTTGCGCCAGCGCTCATAGCCGCGCAGGTTGGCCAGCAGGCCGATATCCGCCCCTGCGTTCTGGCTCTTGAGGAGCTGTTCGGCCAGGGCCGCCGCATCCAGCAGGCCGAGATTGACCCCCTGCCCCGCCAGCGGGTGTATGGTGTGGGCCGCGTCCCCCACCAGCACCAGCCGCTCGCGGGCAAAGTCCCGGGCGTAGCGGGCGGTGAGCGGAATGGCGCTGCGGGCCCCCTCCACCTTGCACAGCCCCAGCCGTCCATCAAAGGCGGTGGTGAGTTGGCGATTGAAGCCTTCGTCATCCAGGGCGCACAGTGCCTCGGCCCGCGTGGCGGGCACCGACCAGACGATGGAGCAGAGGTTGGGCTCCCACAGGGGCAGGAAGGCGAGCGGGCCTTCGGGGGTGAAGATCTGGCGGGCCACCGCCTCGTGGGGCTCGGCACTGCGCACCGTCGCCACTAGGGCGTGGTGGCCATAATCCCAGCTGGTGAGCGGGATGTCCGCCTGGCGGCGCACCCAGGAGTGGGCCCCGTCGGCGGCCACCACTACCTTGGCCGAGAGGGCACGGCCATCCTCCACCAGCAACAGGGCGCCCGCATCGCTCACTTGCAGGCTCTGGGCCCGGGCCGGGGTGAGCAGGCTGATGTTGTTCGCTCCCGCGATGGCATCGAGCAGCGCCAGCTGGATGACCCGGTTCTCGACGATGTGGCCGAGCGCCGGTTGGCGCAGGCTGGCGGCATCAAAGCCGATATGACCGAAGCTGTCCTGCTCCCACACCGCCATGCTGTCGTAGGCTTGCAGGCGCCGCGCCACTATGCCGTCCCAGGCGCCGACCCCCTGCAAGATGCGCTGACTGGCGAGGCTCAGGGCGCTGACCCTGTTGTCCGGTGCCTCCCCGAGTTGGGTGTCGGGCAGCTGCCCCTCGACGATGGCGATCGTGAGCGCACTGTTCTTGAGGGCGGCGGCGAGCCCCAGGCCCACCATACCGCCCCCCACGATCACCACATCCACATTTTGCATCTGCATCATCTCTATCCTTTCGTGGCTGATCGCCAGGATCAGCAGGGGGACGCCCGCTGGCATCCCCTCATCAAGTTGTTCGGTGTGGCCTCTTCTCGGCACACCTCATTCACGGCACAGGTCGGCGACAAACCCCAGAGTGCGGGAGGCGAGCGGCGCCTGCAGCCAGGGCAGTCGCCCCATCAGGGAGAGCGCCAGATTGCGACCGGCCACCAGGGGGGCATGGCCGTTGGAGAAGAGCTGGGCCAGGGAGGAGGTGAGCCAGATGGTCTGCTCCTGATCCCCCTTGCGCCGCTGCCAGTAAGCGCTCAGCACCTCGAAACTGCCGATGTCCTCCCCGGCCGCGAGGGCCCGGGCCACTGCCTGGGTGAGCAAGTCCAGGTCGCGCATGCCGAGATTGAAGCCCTGGCCGGCGATGGGGTGCAACAGGTGTGCTGCATTGCCCACCAGCACGGTGCGCTGGGCCAGGGGATAGTCGGCCACTGTCAGCACCAGGGGGTAGAGGTGGCGCGCCCCTGTGCGCACGAAGCGCCCGAGCCGCCAGCCAAAGGCCTGCTGCAGGCGGGCCAGGAAGGCGGCATCATCCAGCGCCATCAGGGCCTGCGCCTCGTCCCGCGGGACGCTCCACACCAGGGAGGAGAGCCCCTCCTGCATGGGCAGCAGCGCCAGCGGCCCCCCTTCGGTGAAGCGCTCGAAGGCCAGACCGGCGGGATCCTCGGCGGTCTTGACCGTGGCGATGATGGCACTCTGTTCATAGTCATGGCGACTGACCGGCAGCTTGAAGTGCTGGCGCACGAAGGAGTTGCCCCCATCGGCCGCCACCAGCAGCCGGGTCTGGTAGCGCTCGCCGCTGACAAGCGTCAGCGTCACCCCCTCCTCCAGCGGTGCTATGGTGGAGAGCTGGGCCGGACAGCACAGCCTGATGTTCGCGGTGGCGTCCATCCCCTGCTGCAGCGCTATGCCGGCGGCGGAGAGTTCGATCACCTGGCCGAGGGCGGGCAGACCAAACTGCGCCGCAGTGAGCCGGGTCTGGCCACAGTGGCCCCGATCCGAGACATGGATATGGGTGATGGGGGCACAGTGAGGAGCGAAGCGGGACCAGAGCCCGTGACGGGTAAGCGCCTCGCAGGTGCCGGCGGAGAGCGCGATGGCGCGGGCATCGAAGCCGGGGTGGGCATTGAGTTCGGGGGCGCTCGCCTCCAGCAGCAGGATCTGCAGGGGGGCACCGCTCGGCCCTTTCAGGGCGGCGAGGGAGAGGGCCAGCACGGCGCCGCTCATACCACCGCCGACGATAGCCACGTCGACGTGAACCGGATCAGAATGAGACATGAGAAGAGGGCATAGGCTAAAAACGTGGGCCAATGTTATCACAAAGGCGGGGGGCGGGATGCGAGGCCACGGGCAAAAAACCGATTTGGCACCGACAGTTGGCTCGCCAGAGCCCGCCCGGCACTCCCCTCCTCCGCGCAGAACCATCACGGAAAAAGAGCGCCATCAGGCGCTCTTTTCTATCTCCGTTCGGGCACTCTTGCGGGATTCAGTGCAGGGTCGGCGGGGTGCTCGGGGCATCCGGGCGCTTGCCGAACTCCTCGAACGCCATCATGACCCCGAGGCGCACGTGTTCGTAGAGCACCAGGAAGGAGGCTTCGTTCTCGTCATCCTCCTGATCGAACTCCGCAGAGACCTGGGTGATGCTGGCGATGTCCTGGATCATCTCCTGCAGCTCCTCGGAAGCCCTGGAGAGCTCCTGCTGCACCACACCGAAACCGGCAAGGAAGGCCTGGGACCAGTCCACCAGGGCATCGATGCGCTCGTCGAGCGGCGCCTCATCACTTGGCAACAGCAGCTCGACCCCTTTTTGTGCCATCAGGCTCTCGATGACGCCCTGATAGAGGTCGGTCATCACCTGGCGCACCGGCGCCGGCAAGCCGAAACCATCGTTGATCAGATCGTTGAAAGGAGGCAGCCAGCTCTTGTCGTCCAGTACCACGCCACCGCACACCAGGCCGCAGATCACGCCATGGGCCTCGACAGCCGTCGCCATCAGCTCGTGCTGCTCCATCAGGTCGGCCACGGCCGCGTATTTCAGGGGGTTCGTTTTACTCATCGAAGATCCGCTCAAAGTTCAGGCAAATATGCAAAAATTATGGCCGAGATCCTAGCATTCTCCCCCTCCCAGAGCCAGCAAGGCCTTGAAACTTCTGCATCTGCGCTATATAGTCCCGCCCAGTTGTCCACGTGGATAAAAGCGGGAATCAGCCCCGCCGTATTGAGGAAGGCATGAGCATAGAGGCCGTAGAAATCGTCATTTTGGGACGTCCCTACAAGGTATCCTGTCCCTTGGGACAACAGGATGCCCTGCGCCAGGCCGCCGACCAGCTGAGTGACAAGCTTATCGAGCTGCGTCAACGCTCCAAGGTCTCCAGCAATGAACAGCTTGCCATCATGGCCGCGCTCAACTTCTGTCATGAGCTCTGCCTTGAAAAAGAGAAGAACCACCAATACTCTGAGACCATGGACAAGCGGATCAAGATGCTGCAGCGCACCATAGAAGCGGCCTTGATCGAGCACGGTCAATATGGTGATTCCAGCGAAGAGGGCCGTCAGCCCTAAGCGCGACCCGTTTTAAAATTCCCTGGGGTGTGCGTCAGCCGGTTCAAGTCCCCGAGCCGATAATCATACCCAACAGGAGTTCTATCTTCTGACTATTGCGCATGCTCGGCCCGACCGAGAAGCCTGCGGCCAGTTTAGAACTCCGCCTTGAACTCACGGTTCAAGGGCCCAAACCGGCAACGGCATCTCCGGGGTACCTAACACAAGAGCCCGTCATTGATATGACGGGCTCTTTCTTTTTCTGCGTGCAGCCCAGGGGCCCATCGTCCATGAACCAAGCGCAATAAAAAGCCCGCCGACGAGGGCGGGCTCTGTACCTGACCTGGATGCACTCAGACGGCCATCTGCTCGTGGGGGGAGCCATGGTGGCGCAGCCAGAGGAAGCTCAAAGCCACGATCAGCACCATCACCACCATGATGGCCCCCAGGGTCAGCTGCCCTTCCATCGGGAAGCTGGCAGCCAGCAGGGTGACCACTCCGGCCCCCAGGTTCTGCATGCCACCCAGGATGGCCCCGGCTGTGCCCGCCTGACCCGGGAAGGGCTCGATGGCGCAGGAGGTGGCGGTCGGATAGAGGATGCCGCTGCCGATAAAGTAGACCGCCGCGCCGCCCACCAGGGAGGCCGCACTCACCACCCCGAACAGGCCGGGCACCAGTATGATGAGGGCTCCCAGCCCCAGGAAGGCGATGCCAAGGCGCATCAGCTTGCCCTGACTCAGCCGGAAGCTCAAGCGGGCGGAGAGCCAGGCGCCGAACAGGTAGCCGGGCAGCGGCAGCACGAACAGCACGCTCACTGTGCGGGCACTCAGCTTGAGCACGTCGCCGAGCAGTACCCCGGCCGCCGCCTCGAATACCGCGAGTCCGGCGAAGGTCGCCATCAGGCAGAGCAGGTTGCCCTGAAAGCGCGGATTGCCGAGCACGTGGCGGTAGGCGGCGCCGACCCGCAGCGGCTGTTGGCGAGCCGCCTCGGGCAGGGTCTCGCCAAACCAGGCCAGCAGGGCCAAAGTGGTCAGGGCGCCGAAGCCGAACAGGAACCAGTAACCGGCACGCCAGTTGAACAGCTCGGTCAGCCAGCCCCCCAGCACGGGGGCCAGCAATGGGGAGAAGATCACCCCCATGCTCACCAGGCTGTTGGCGCGGTTGAGCTCGGCGCCGCTGTAGCGATCCCGCATCACGGTCCGGCTCATGGCGCCACCGGCTCCCGTGCCCAGCCCCTGGATGAAGCTGCCGGCCAGCAGGGCGGCAAAGTGCGGGATCAGCTGAATGGTCAGGGTACCCACCAGAAACACCATCATGCCGATGAGCAGCACGGGGCGGCGGCCGATGCGATCAGACAGCGGACCGTAGACGAACTGGGAGAGGCCGTACGGGATCAGGTAGCAGGCCATCACCGCCTGCAACTGGCCGGAGGCCACATGAAAGTCCCCCGCCATCATGGGAATGGAGGGCACATAGAGGGTCTGGGTCATCTGGCCCACGGCGACCATCAGAATGGTCAGGAAAAACAGCGGATAAAAACTGTGCCGATACATATCTCAGTCCCGAAAAATCATCGAAAAGCTGCCCGCCTCTGGCAGAAAACCGCAGAGGGGATCCAATAAACAGGGTCGATCAAAGGTGAAACGCAAGGCGGAGGACCCGCACCCGCCAGGAGCAGGACGCTCTTTGGCTTGCGGTGATCTTAGTGATTCATGTCACAAAAAACGAACGAATCTTTATAATCTGCTTTCCCAAGTTTTTCTAATGTGACGGGGCCAGCGGCCCCGTCGAACTGACATCGAAAGGGAACGGGGCGCCTATGCTTCGGCGTCTCGCTCCCCCTAGCCCACTCGCCTCAACTCGGCTGGCGCCAGCCCCTGCTCGGGTGTGCCAGCCGCCCCCAGTCGCAGGCAGCGGCTGGCGACCTTGCCTGCCAGCGCCTCGTCATGGGTCACCAGCAGCAGGGCGCATCCTATCTCCCCCAGCGCCCCTAGCAGGCAGGCGATGGTCTGCTGCTGGCTAAGGGGATCGAGCCGGGAGCTGGGCTCATCGGCAAACAACAGCACGGGGCGCAGCAGCAGGGCCCGGATCAGCGACAGCCGTTGCAGCTCTCCCCCCGACACCTGGCTCGGCAGCCGGCTCAGCAGCCGCTCATCGAGGCCTAGCCTCGCCAGATAGTCGATGAGGGGCTGGCGGGGCAGCCTGTGCAGACGCAGCAGATCGTCAAACTGGGTGGCGAGGCGCACCCGGCTGGCGAAGGCCTGCACCGGATCCTGATAGAGCTTCTGCCAGCGGTGGGGGGCTATGCCCCCCTGGCGCAGCACCCGCCCCCGCAGCGGGCGCTGCAACCCCAGCAGCACATTGCCGAGGGTGCTCTTGCCCGCACCGCTTGGCGCCATGATGGCGAGCCGCTCCCCTCGGGCCAGTGGCAGATCCAGCCCCTCGAACAGGGTCTGTTCCCCGTAGCCCATGGCGAGCCCCTCCCCCCTGAGCAGCCAGTCGCCGGTCGGGGGATTCACGGCCTCGGGCCAGGCGGACGGCTCTGCCGCCAGCAGGGCGCGGCTGTAGGCATGGGAAGGGGTGTGCAGCACCTGCTCGGCGGGCCCCTGCTCCACTATCTCGCCCCCCTTGACCACCAGCACCCAGCCCCCCAGCGCCCGGGCCAGGGCCAGATCGTGGGTGATGGTCAGCAGGTGGCGCCCCTCGGTCAGATAGCCCTGCAGCAATGTCTGCAGCCTGGCGCTGGCCCGGCTGTCGAGCCCCTTGGTGGGTTCGTCGGCGATGAGCAAACGGGCCTGTCCCAGGGTGGCGGCAGCAAAGGCGGCGCGCTGGGCCATGCCCCCGGAGAGCTGGTGCGGGAAGTGGCGCTCCCGCCCGGCGAGCCCGAGCCGCTCGAGGGCGTCCCGCGCCCGCGAGCGCGCCTCCTTGCCCCCCGCCAGCCAGCCCTCCTCCACCTGGGACAGCAACCCCATGGTGGGATCCAGCGCCAGCACCGGCTCCTGGGGCAGCATGGCCAGCTCCCGCCCCCAGAGGGCGCGCAGGGCCTGGGGGGCCGCCAGGCTGTGGCGCCGGCCGCCCATCACCAACTCACCCCGGCCGTGCAGGGGGGCAGGCAGGGTCCCCATCAGGGCATGGGCCAGCAGGGATTTGCCCGAGCCGCTCTCCCCTATCAGGGTCAAGGCGGAGCCGGGGAGCAGGGTGAGATCCAGCGCCTGCAACAGGGTCTGCCGGCCGTCATCCACCTGCAGGCCCTTGATATGAATGGTCGTCATGGGGTGACTCCTTGTGCGGGTCCAGGATGATATGTGCCCTTCTGATTGAGCAGCACCAGGGCCAGCAGCATCATTCCCATCACCAAGATGGGAGCCAGCAGCAGGCGGGGCGCCTCCTGATAGTGGGGCAGCGCCTCCGTCATCATCAGGCCGAGCTCCGGGGTGGGCGGCTGGATGCCCACCCCGGCGAAGCCCAGGGTCGAGAGGGTCAGGATGGCCCCGGCGAGGCCAAAGGCCATCATGGTCAGCAGCTGGGGGGCCAGCTCGGGCCAGAGGTGGCGACGCACTATGTGGGCGTTGCCAAAGCCCAACAGCCGGGACGCCTCCACCTGGGGCGAGGCGAGCAGCGCCCGGCTGCGGGCCCGCACCACCCGGTAGTACTCCACCCACTGGGCCATGGCCAGCCCGAGATAGAGGATGGTGAAGCCCCCCTGGGCCATGGCGGAGAAGAGCAGCACCAACAGCAGGCTCGGCAGGGCCAGCACGCCGTCGGCCAGGCTGCGCAGCAGGCCGTCGACCCAGCCACCGCGCCAGGCTGAGAGCCAGCCCAACAGCGATCCCAGCAGGGCTGCGGTGATGACGCACAGCATCCCCAGCAGCAGGGAGAGCCGGGTCGCCGCCGCGAGCCGCGCCATCAGGCTGCGGCCCATCTGATCCCGCCCGAACGGCTCCTGCCAGGAAGGCTCGGCCAGGAACTGCACCAGATCCTGGGCGGCGGGATCGGGCCAGAGCATTGGGCCCAGCAGGGCAAACAGCACCACCAGCAGGAGCAGGCTTGCTCCCGCCTTGACAGAGAAAGACATGATCAGGACTCCTTGGGACCGCGGGGATCGATGGCGAGACAGAGCAGATCCGTCAGGGTATTGAGCAGCACGAAGAGCGCCGCCAGCACCAGCACGGTTCCCTGTACCATGGGGATGTCGCGCCAGAAGAGGGCATGCACCAGGGCATGGCCGATGCCGGGCCAGGCGAACAGGCTCTCGACCACCACGACCCCTTCGATAAGCAGCACCAGTTGAACCCCGGTATAGGCGATGACGCTGACCCCGGTGTTGCGCAGGCCATGACGCCTGAAGACCCGGGCGGGCGAGAGCCCCTTGGTCAGGGCGAAGCGGTAATAACCGGACTGCACCACGGTGAGCACGCTCTCGCGCACCACCCGGGAGAGCACACCCGAGAGCCCCAGCCCCAGGGTGAGGGCGGGCAACAGCAGGTTGCTCCCCTCCCCGTGACCGGCGGCGCTGACCCAGCCCAGCTCCACCGAGAGCAGCACCATGAGCACCAGGCCGAGCAGGAAGGGAGGCAGCGCGCGCATCAGCACGCTCCAGCCCAGGGTCAGGCGATCGCACCATCCCCCCGGACGCAGGGCGCTCAGGCTGCCGAGCGGCAGCGCCAGCAGCAGGGCCAGGGCCACGGCGGCCACCGCCAGGGACAGGGTGGCCCCCAGGTGGTGGCCCACCTCGCTTGCCACAGGTGCGCCCGTCACCAGGGAGCTGCCGAGATCCCCCTGCAGCAGGGCGCCCAGCCAGTCACCGAAGCGGGAGAGGGCCGAGCCGGCCAGCCCCAGTTCGCTTCGCACCGCGTTGGCGGCCTCGGCGGTGACATAGTCATAGCCGTAGCGGCCCGCGGCGATACGAAAGGCGATGTCCCCGGGCAGGGATTGCACCATCAGAAAGCAGAGCCCGGCCACCAGCAGGGCCACCATCAGCGCCTGTACCAGCCGCTGGCCCAGTATTCCCATGACGGCAGAGAAGGGCGCCGCTGTCATTGTGTGCTCCATGTGAGTTTGTCCAAACGATAGCTGCGCTCCTGGGGATCCAGCTCAAAGCCCTTCAGCTCACGGCTGACCGCCGCGCTCTGGCGATACCAGGCGATGGGCAGGAGGGGCAACTCCTGCTGTAGGGTGGTGGCGATCTCACGGCGCAGTGCCGCGGCCTCTCCTGCGGGCAGGGTCTCCTTGCCAAGGCGGGCCAGTGTTTGCTCCATGGCCGGGGATTGCCAGTTCATTACCCCCCAGTCGGCACCGGCGGGAGCCAGATCCCCCAGCAGGGTGACCAGGGGATCCGGCACTAGGGCATAGTTGCGGGCATAGAGGCCGAGCTGGAGCGAGCCATCCTGATGACCGGCCGGGATCTCGCTCGAGTTGCCCACCGCCACCTTGAGGTCCACCCCCACCGCCTTCCACTGCGCCTGCAGTGCCGTGGCCAGCAGGGGCAATTCCGGGCGATCCGGGAAGGTGCGCAGGGTCAGGGCGAAACGCTCCTCCCCCTTGTGCAGCACGCCATCCGCCCCCAACAGCCAGCCTGCCGCCGCCAAGGCCGCCTGAGCCGCCTTGACGTCATAGGCGAGCGGGGTCAGCCCGGGTTGATGCCACTCCCCCAGGGTGGGAGGGAAGAGCTGGGTCGCCGCCATCTCGGGATCCCGCAGCAGGGCCGCCGCCATGCCACGGCGATCGATGGCGAGGCTGAGCGCGCGGCGCACCGCCGGATCCTTCAGAAGAGGATCGGCCCCATTGAGCTTGAGCTGTATGGTGCGCGGCAGGGTAACGGAGACGATGGAGACCCGGGACGCCTGCTGCAAGCGGCGGATGCTGATCGGATCCAGCCCCCAGGCAATGTCGGCCTGACCGCTCTCGGCCATCAGGGTGCGGCTCTCGGCGCGGCCCACCGTCAGGTAGCTCACCTGCGAGATGGCAGGCCGGGGGCCTTGCCAGCCATCGAAGCGCTCGGTCTCGACTCGCTGGGGCTGCTGCAACCGGGTGATGCGATAGGGGCCTGAGCCGATGACCTGGGTCACCTCCCCCTTGGCATCATAGGCCCCCTTCGCCAGGATCTGGGTGCTGGGGTGAGCCAGCACGGCGGCCAGGGGCGCGAAGGGGCCCGTGAGGGTGACCAGCAGGGCCCCCTCATGGGCCTCGATGGAGGCGATGGGGGCGCTGGTCATGACACCGGGCTTGCGCCATGCCTGCTGCAGGGCAAAGGCGACCTGCTCGGCGCTCACCTCGCTGCCATCGTGAAAGCGGGCACCGGGGCGCAGGGTGAATCGCCATTGCAGGCCATCCCCGGAGTGAGACCACTGGCTCGCGAGCCCGGGTTGCAGATTGCCCTGGCTGTCGACCTCGACCAGGGTCTCCGCCACCTGCATGCGGGTAAAGAAGACCCCGTTGCTGGCAGGGTCGACACTGTGGATCTCCCAGGGCCCCACCATGGCCAGCGGCTTGCCGTGAGCAACATTCATTCCGGCCATCAACACCAGGGCGCACCACCCCGAACAGGCGTGTATTTTTGTCATCCATCCCATCCAAACGATAATGATTACCAACCAATAACTGGCGTTATAACATAACAATTAATCAAGATGAATGACTTTTCATTTTTGATAGATGGCTTATTTGCAGCGGGAAAGGGGGAGCTAGTGAGCGGCCCAGCAGGCCGGCAATGGGGCGGCAATCATAAAAAGAGATGGCCCGTCATCGGGCCATCGTCATCATCCTAGCGGGTCACCATCTGCTGCGCCCGCTTGACCTGATCCTCAGGGCTCTCGTTGCGGGGCGGAATGGTGATGCCCTTCTGGCAGGCGGGTTTGGCCTCCATGCGCGCCATCCAGGCCTGCAGATGGGGCAGACCCTCGATGGAGATGCCGCTCCAGTCATGGATCCGCACCCAGGGCCAGGTGGCGATGTCGGCAATGCTGTACTCGTCGGCCAGGTACTCATGGTGCGCCAGGTGACCGTCGAGCACCTCGAACAGACGGCGCCCCTCCTTCTGGTAGCGCTCTATGGCCGCCGGGATCTTCTCGGGGAAGTAGCGGTAGAAGACGTTGGCCTGCCCCATCATGGGGCCGACGCCGCCCATCTGGAACATCAGCCACTGGATGGCCTGGGAGCGGCGCTTGGGATCTTGCGGCAACAGCTTGCCGGTTTTCTCCGCCAGATAGAGCAGGATAGCGCCGGATTCGAACACGGCGAAATCATCGTTATCCCGATCGACGATCGCCGGAATGCGGCCATTGGGGTTGATGGCCAGAAACTCGGGCTTCTTCTGCTCCATGGTCGAGAAATCCAGCGGGATCACCCTGTAAGGCAACCCCAGCTCCTCGAGGGCGATCGACACCTTGAACCCATTGGGCGTGGCGGCAGTGTACAAATCTATCATCTTGGACTCCTTGGTCGTTCAAACGTAATGATCAGGCCTGGGCGCAGGGACGGGCACTCACCCGCTCATGCCAAGCCTGCAAGTGATGCTGGTGCGGGGCGATGCGAAGACCGACGACCTTGCCAAAGTCGATGGTGTACAGCAAAGAGGCTTAGCTCTTCACCGTAACGCTAGATAGTCATCGTCTCACTGAGCATCGAGCTCAAGCACCGGGGTGTGCCCTGCCGGGTTCTTGACCAGAAACGCGAGCTCGAGGTTCTCTCCTGCTCCCAGATCTACCTGCTGATAAGTCATCTCGATGCCCTTCCCCGCCAGAAACATCCTGAACCGGCGGGCATTGGGGACACGCTTCAACTCATAGATCTTCATCTCGCCTGCGTGGGAATGAAGACCGCTGGCCGCTTCCCATCCCCACGGGGAACCATGGCCAGCGGCACAACATCGGTCTGTTATGACAAATATTGCACCGCTTGAACAGCCCGAATACAGGGGAAACAGTTAGCCGCACAGAGTGAGGGGTTGACGTTGACGCAGCAGGATGAGGCGGGAGAGGAGCGGAAAATAGGACTCGAGTTTGCTCTGCAAGACCAGGCTGCAGGCGGGATCAGCAAGCTCAGTCTCATCCAGCACTATGCCATTGGAGACAAAGTAAAAGCGCGGGTCCCTGATATCCGGTCCCTGGGGAGCACAGTCATATTGCCGATGAACCAACAGTGGCAAAACGGGCAATCCCAACGTAGTGCCGCTGGCGGACCAGCGCGACTCCGGCCATGGTGCATCATCGTCTTCCAGCAGCAGGATGGCCGCCTCCTCCTTCGACGGTTGCCACCTATCCGGTTGTGCGACCCTGATCTCGGTGAAGTAATGCCCATCACCACTGGCGGCACGCAGTGCGGCCAGCACACCCAATGTCGTCGCTGCCGACGGTTTTTGACTGACTAATGACAGATTCATGGCTCATGTCCCTATGCTCACCACAGCCTGTTAGCCGGCTGTCGCGATAAGACTAGCCGATAACAGGCCTTTATTGGAGCCGTCAGATCTGGCAGTCAATGCCGTGACAGCGCCCGCGGATAACGGTTGCCATTCCAGAATATCTTGGTAAGATACCGCGTCCTTTTATCCCCCGTTCTTTAACATCCAGTGGTGAACCTATGCATCCGATGCTGAATATCGCCGTGCGCGCTGCGCGCAACGCCGGTCAAGTTGTAGTAAAAGCCTTCTCCCAGCCCGAGAACATCGAGGCTATCCAAAAAGGCAGCCACGACTTCGTGACCAACGTTGACCGTGAAGCCGAAGCGGCCATCATTCACACCATCAAGAAGTCTTACCCGGAACACAGCATCGTGGCTGAAGAGTCTGGTGAGATTGCCGGTACCAATCCGGATTACCAATGGATCATCGACCCACTGGATGGCACGACCAACCTGGTCAAGGGCATTCCGCACTTTGCCGTCTCCATCGCCCTGCGCGTCAAGGGCAAGACCGAACAAGCCGTTGTCTACGATCCCATTCGTGACGAGCTGTTTACCAGCACCCGTGGTAACGGCGCCCAGCTGAACGGCTACCGCATCCGCGTCGGCAAGGCCAAAGAGATGGCTGGCACCGTGCTGGCGACCGGTTTCCCGTTCAAGCAGAAGCACCACATCGAACCCTACCTGAAGATGTTCCAGAGCATGTTCATCGAGTGTGCCGACATCCGCCGTGCTGGCGCCCCTGCGCTGGACCTGGCCTATGTGGCCGCCGGTCGCATCGACGGCTACTGGGAAATCGGCCTGAAGCCCTGGGAAACGGCCGCCGGTGAGCTGCTGGCCAAGGAAGCTGGCGCCATCGTCACCGACTTCGTGGGTGGTCACAACTACGAAAACTCCGGCAACATCGTGGTCGCCAACCCGCGCGTCCTGAAAGAGATGCTCGGCAAGATCCGCGAAAACCTGCCGGATTCTTTGGCTAAATAAGCTGGCCAAGTAAATCGCGAACCCTTGAAAAAATGCCAGTCGGCCCAGCCGACTGGCATTTTTTATCTCTGATATCGGGAAACTAAGCCGCTGAAGCGTGGAACTGACCCTGCCCCGTTCCAGATGATCAGAATAAGCGGTCGGGCACAAGCCAGAGCTGGGTTTCCTCGATCAGCTCGATCAGATGGTGCCGTTGCGCCCCATGTTGATCACGACCCGCCGGTTCTTGGCTCTGCCCGCATCCGTCTCGTTGGAGGCCACGTGCTGTTTCTCGCCATGCCCCTCCACCGAGATCTTGCCCTCCTCGATGCCGAGATCTACAAACACCTGCTTGATGGCATCTGCCCGCTTCTCGGAGAGCTTCTGATTGGGCCAACGCCCGCCGTAGCTGTCGCTGTAGGCGTCGATCACCACCACGTCTATGCTCTTGTCCGCCTTCACATAGTCGCCGATCAGCGCCAGCCGCCGCTTGGAGGCGGGCGACAGCTGATCGCTGTTCTTGTCATAGGAGAGCACGCTGAAGGCGATGTCGTTGAAGCTGTAGGGCAGCAGGCCGCTCAGGCAATCCATGAAGGCCTGGTATTTGACCCTGAAGTTGACCGAGGAGAGCGACACCCGCACCGGCCTGTCCTGGCGATACCAGTCTCTGTACTGGAAGGTGGGCATACGCCCCCCCTCCAGCTCGTCCAGCATGGTCCAGGCGGTTTGCCCCGCCACCAGGCCGTCGAACTGCTGATAGAACTGCAGCTGGCTTATCTGGCGTCCGGAGACACCGGGGCGCCAGCTGGGAGGCATGATCCCGAGGCTCACCGTCTGGGTCCTGGCCTGCGGCCGTTGTCCCTTCAGCTCGAAGTCCAGGTTGATCTTGCGACCGGCCCGGCTGACGAAGGCGCCCGTGCCCCAGCGGGGAATAGGGTGTTCGAGACGGCACTCCACCTGAGTATCCGAGGTCAACCGCCAGACGGATTGATCCAGGCCGGCACCGAACTCGGTCACTCCCGCCTGCAACTGCATACTCACGGATATGCTGATCAACCCTAACACCCAAGCATTCAACGGCTTGCCCTCCACACGATCTCGGATTAACTATCGGCAGCGGCAAGCCAAGCTTTAGGGCAAAACCTCAATGGGGAGCGGGGCGCTCCATCAGTTTGAAGCTGGCGATGCGGGCCGTCAGATCCCGGGCCAGCTGATCCAGCTCGACACTGTTTTGTTGCAGGGTCTCCGAGTGCAGGCGGTGGGCCTCATAGACCTCCCGAATGGTCAGCACGTTGTGCTGGATGTCGTCGGTCACATAACGTTGCTCCTCGGTGGCGGTCGCCACCTGAGCGGTCATGTCGTTCACCTTGCGCACCTCCTTGACGATATCGGTCAGCTCGCTGCCTGCCCGTTTGGCTTCGGTCACACTCAGCCCCGCCTGCTCGGTGCCCAGGTGCATGGCCGTCACCGCCTGACTGGCGCCCTGGCGCAGACGGGCCAGCATCTGCGCGATGTCATCCGCCGCCTGCTGAGTGCGCGAGGCCAGCGCCCTCACCTCCTCCGCCACCACCGCAAAACCGCGACCGGACTCACCGGCGCGGGCCGCCTCAATGGCGGCGTTGAGGGCCAGCAGATTGGTTCTGTCCGAGATCTGCTTGATGAGGTTGAGCGCCTCGCCGACCGACTCCGTTTCCCGATGCAGGTTGTCCACCAACTGCTGGGTATCGACCAGGGTACCCGCCACCTGCTGGATGGCGTCTATGGTCTGGTCTACCTCCTTGTCACCCTGATGGGCACGTCCGATGGCCTGCTGGGTCGCCAGCGAGGTCTGGGTGGCATTGCGGGCAATCTCCGCCACCGTCGAGGCCATCTCGGTCGCGGCAGTCGCCACCAGATCCACCTGACCAACCCCCTTGACCACACCGGCGTTGACCTGGGCAATCACCTCTGCCGAGGCTGCGGCGCTGCGAGCCAGCACGTCACAGGAGCGGCGTACCGCCAGCAACAGCCCTTCCAGATGTTCGAGGAAGCGGTTCAGATCCTGCGCCAACGCACCCAGCTCATCGCCGGATCGCCAGTTGACCCGCACCGTCAGGTCGTTCTCCTGCACCAGCCGTTTGAAGGTCTGATGCAGCGCCAGGAACCCCAGATGCAGGTCGCGCACCACCCGCCAGCAGATGGCACTGGTCAGGACCACGCACAACAGTACACCGACGGCGGCCCACCAGAAGTCGCTGGCACTGCGGGCCCGCATCTGCTCAACCCGATCATCCAACTGTTGATAGAGGCGATCCTCGCTCTCCTTGAGCAGGCCTATCTTGTCGGTACTCAAGGCAAACCAGGCTTCGGGATCGACACCAAAACCGCCGCTGGACGCCTTGTCCAACGCCAGTTTTTCCATGGCGGCCACGTCGGCCACCACGGGAGAAGCCAGGCTCTCGGCCAGCAACTGGCGCTGGGACGGACTCGCCACCGCCTGGAAACGCTCGAGATAGGTGTTCTGGGCGGCAAGGAGGGAGATGAACTGCTGCAACAGCGCCGGGGTGAAGCTGTCTCGTGCGAACACGTTGCTCAGGGTCGCCCGCTCCAACCCCATGCGTTCCTTGCTCTGCAAGAAGGCGGCGTAGGCATTGGTCTGCAGCGCTATGGTGGCATCCTGACTGCGGATGCTGACCTGATCCACCACGGCCAGCAGCTGGGTGATGAGACGGGTATAGAAGCCAACCTGCTCCGCCACCTCGACTCCCAGCGCACTGACCCGCTCGCGCATGGCGGTGAGCCCCACCAGCTCCTGCTGCACCTCGGACAAGGCCAGCAAGGCAGGATCCTGATGAAAACCCGCCAGCAGGGTGTCGACCACCTTGCGCTGGGCAGGCAGGGCATCACGAAACTTGTTGCCACCGGAGCCGAGGAAGCCGGCCGACATGCCACGCTCCTTTTGCAGCTCATGGGCGAGCTGCGCCGCCTCCCGCACCACTCCAAGTGCAGCCTGTGCCTGACTCATCTCCTGCTCGACCCGATAACGCTCATAGACGTATCGACCGGAAAAAAACAGCAGGGCCAACAGTGGCAGACAGACCACCAGCAACATCTTGTGCGCCAATCCCAGCTTCTTCATCGCCTCTCCCCTCCATGGTTGAAGTGGCCAATTATAAGCGCAACTGCTTTTAATAGAACCAGTTGGCGTGCGCATGGCGGCCCAGGAGGGACAAGGGCCGGCTTTTTTGCCATAATGCCGCCTTCTTTCACGCCGACCGAGATACCATGACCGACGCCGTTCACACCCTCAAGGGCCGTTTTCGTGGCTTTTACCCCGTCGTCATCGATGTTGAAACCGCCGGATTCAATGCCAAGACCGATGCCCTGCTGGAGATCGCCGCCTATACCCTCAAGATGGATGAGCAGGGCTGGCTCATGCCCGATCAGATCTTCCATTTTCATGTGGCGCCATTCGAAGGGGCCAATCTGGAGAAAGCCGCGCTGGAGTTCACCGGCATAGACCCCTTCAATCCACTGCGCGGTGCCGTGGACGAAAAGGAGGCGCTCACCGAGATCTTCAAGGGGGTGCGCAAGGGCATGAAGGAGAGCGACTGCGGCCGGGCCATCATAGTGGCCCACAACGCCACCTTCGATCACGGCTTCGTGATGGCCGCCGCCGAGCGAGCAGGCCTCAAGCGCAATCCGTTCCATCCCTTCGCCACCTTCGACACCGCGGCCCTCTCCGGCCTGGCACTGGGGCAGACGGTGCTGGCCAAGGCCTGTCAGAGCGCGAACATCCCCTTTGACAATAAAGAGGCCCACTCCGCCCTCTACGACACCGAGCGCACCACCGAGTTGTTCTGCCATATCGTCAACCGTTGGAAGAGCCTGGGGGGTTGGCCACTGGCCACACCGGACGAAACGCCCGCCGATGACAACCCCCAGTAGTTCCACCTGGGCATGAGAAAGAGGCTGCCTTGGCAGCCTCTTTCCATGAGGTTGCTGGGGACTCGACGCCTGGCAGCTGGTTTGACCAGAGTGGCATAAACAGGGTCATACAGCACCGTTTTCAGCATTCCATCCCGGTTGATCCGAATTTGCTCGGCAGGAATGCCGTGAAGAGGCCATTTTGCCGTTTTTTTTCTCGACTTTTGTCACGTTTTTCGCAAACTAGCTGACTTTCCCCCGACAGACAGCAACACAATATATAAGGAAATCAAATGAATCCTGTTGTTATCGCGGTGGCGCTGATGCTGGTGCTCAGCCTGCTGCGGATCAATGTGGTGGTCTCTCTCGCCATCGGCGCCATCGTAGGCGGCCTGCTCGGTGGCCTCTCCCTCGAACAGACCCTCGGCACCTTCACTGGCGGGCTGGGTGGCGGCGCCGAAATCGCCCTCTCCTACGCCATGCTGGGGGCCTTCGCGGTGGCCATCTCCCGCTCAGGGATCACCGACTTGCTGGCCCGCAAGGTCATCAGCCAGCTCGGCAAGGATGCCAGCTCGTCCCGCATCCTCTGGGTCAAGAGCCTGCTGCTTACCTCGGTGCTGGGCGTCTCCATCTCCTCCCAGAACCTGATCCCGGTCCACATCGCCTTCATTCCCATCCTGATCCCGCCGCTGTTGCACGTCATGGCCCAGATGCAGATCGATCGCCGCCAGGTGGCCTGCGTCATCACCTTCGGCCTGACTGCGACCTACATGCTGCTGCCGGTAGGCTTTGGTGGCATCTTCCTCAACAATATCCTGGCCAAGAACCTGATCGACAACGGGGTGGCGGTCGAGTTCAGCCAGCTGCCGCTGGCGATGGCCATACCGGTGCTCGGCATGTTCATCGGGCTGCTGGTGGCGGTCTTCTTCAGCTATCGCAAGCCGCGCCAGTATGATCTGGAGAAGATCCTGGCCGCCGAGCCGGAAACCGTCGAGCTGAACTTCAACCATATCTGGGTTGCCCTGCTGGCCATCGCCGTGGCCCTGGGGCTGCAGCTGATGACCAACAGCATAGTGCTGGGGGCCCTCGCCGGTTTCATCATCTTCACCTGTGGCGGCGTCATCAAGTTTCGCGAGAGCCAGGATGCCTTCACCCAGGGCGTGCGCATGATGTCCCTCATCGGCTTCATCATGATCTCCGCCGCCGGCTTCGCCGCCGTGATGAAGGAGACCCATGGGGTGGAGAGCCTGGTGCAGTCCGTCTCCGGCATGATGGCAGGCCACAAGGGGCTGGCCGCCTTCCTGATGCTGCTGGTGGGCCTGCTCATCACCATGGGGATAGGCTCCTCCTTCTCCACCGTGCCCATCATCGCCACCATCTATGTGCCCCTGTGCATCCACCTCGGCTTCTCCCCCATGGCGACCATCGCCCTGGTGGGAACGGCTGGTGCCCTGGGGGATGCGGGCTCCCCCGCCTCCGACTCGACGCTCGGTCCCACCTCTGGCCTCAACGCCGACGGTCAGCACGACCACATCTGGGACAGCGTGGTGCCCACCTTCATCCACTACAACATCCCGCTCATTATCTTCGGCTGGATAGCCGCCATGGTGCTCTGACAGGGCGCCACGCAGGCAGACGAAAGGCGACCCCAGGGTCGCCTTTGTTGTCTCTGGCACTAGTCTCAGGAGGCCGGTTGCAGACTCCGCTTCCCGGCGAGGGCGGCCAAGCAGGCCGTCAGCGCCAGCGCGAGGCCCACCCAGCCCACACTGACCCAGCTCCCCTGCTGCCAGGCCAGCATGGCCAGGCTCGAGCCGAGCGTTCCCCCCAGGAACATGCCGGTCATGAAGAGGGTATTGATCCGTCCCCTCGCCTCGGCTCTGAGACCATAGATGAGCTGCTGATGGGCGACGAGCGCACTCTGTACCCCCAGATCCAGCAAGATGACCCCGAGCGCCAGCCCGACCAGAGAGAGCCATGTCTCGAACAGGATCCAGGCCAGCACCACCAGCAGGGCGCCCACCAGCACCACGGATCTCGCCCCCCGCCTGTCGGCCATCCGTCCCGCCAGCGGGGCAGCCACCACACCCGCCACGCCGATCACCCCGAACAGACCGGCGACCTCAGCCCCGAGCCCGTAGGCGGGATCGGCGAGGTAGAAGGCCAGCACAGTCCAGAAAGCACTGAAGGAGGCAAACAGCAAGGCCTGGGTTAAGGTGGCGCGGCGCAAGGCGGGCTCTTCTCGCCACAAGCCGATGAGGGAGTGCAGCAGGCGGACATAACTCAGTTTGGAGCGGGGCATCCCCAGCGGGATCATACTGGCCATCAGCAGCCCTCCCAGCAGGGCCAGTGGCACCCCGCACCAGAACATGGCCCGCCAGCTTCCATAAGCGGTGACAAGGCCTGCCAGAGTGCGGCTGAGCAGGATGCCGCCGAGCAAACCGCTCATCACGCTGCCGACCACGGCCCCTCGCCTGGCGGGATCGGCCAGGGTGGCCGCCACCGGCACTATCTGCTGGGCCGCCGTGGCGCCTATACCGAGCAGGACGGAGGCCAGCATCAGCATGGTCGCCCCCGTGGCCATGGCTGCCATCGTAGAGGCCAGCGCAATCAGCACGAACTGCCCCAGAATGAGCCAGCGACGCTCGACCACATCCCCAAGCGGCACCAGCAACAACAGGCCGGCCGCATAACCGAGCTGGGTCAGCATGGCGATCAGGGGGATGGCGGATTGACCGGGAAAGTCCTGTGCCATCACCGCCAGCATGGGCTGGTTGTAATAGATGTTGGCGACCGCCAGACCGCAGGAGAGGGCCATGGCAAAGACAAGGGCGGGGCCCGGGCTGCGGCTCGCCATGGCGGCCCGCTCGGTGGAGACTGATGAACTCATGATGTCATCCTCATAGATGAATGAACCCCGTGCAGGCACGGGCTGGATGAGCACAGACTACCCATGGACACGGGGCGGCAGTAGCAGGCGCCCCGCCATAACACCTATTCCACCCCGGCATGCTCCGGCCCTTGCTTCACGCCAGGCAGCCCGGCAACGAAGGTCAGGAAGGCGCGCGCCTTGGCGCTGAGTTCGCGACCTGCCGGCAGCAGGGTCCAGAGCTCCAGCGTCGGCAATTGCCACCCCGGCAGCGCCACCACCACCTCCCCCCGGGCAAGCTCGGGGGCGAACATCCACTCGGAGGCGATGCCGAGCCCGAGCCCCGCCAGCACAGCGGCCCGCATCCCCTCGGCGGCCGAGACCATCAGCCGTCCCCGCCCTCGCACCGCAACCCGTTCGTCTTCGCGGCAAAACAGCCACTGCTGCCCCATGCCGGGCTTGGGACTGTAGAGCACCAGAGCGTGATCCTGCAACTCCTGGGGGGTGGCCGGCATGCCCCTGGCCGCGAAGTAGGCCGGGGTGCCCAGCACCCGCATCTCGCAGCGGGAGAGGCGGCGGGCCACCAGCGCCGAATCCGCCTGCTCCCCGAGCCGCAAGGCGACATCGATGCCGGCCGAGATGAGATCGACGTTGCCATCGTCCAGCAGGATCTCGAGATCCAGCCCTGGGTGATCCCTGAGAAAATCCGACAGGTGCGGGATGATGTGCAACCGGGCGAAGGTGACGGGGGCGCTCACCCGCAAGCGACCACTCAGACCGGCCCGGCACTGCTGCACCATGGCGTCAGCCTCGTTGACTTGCGCCAATATCTCCCTGGCACGCCGATAATAGGCCTCCCCCGCCTCGGTGGGGGCCAGGCCACGGGTCGAGCGCAGCAGCAGGCGGCTGCCAAGACGCTCCTCCAGCTGGGCAATCAGCCTGGAGACAGTGGGTTGACCCAGCCCCAGCCGACGCCCCACCGCAGAGAAAGACCCTGTCTCCACCGCCAGCACGAAGACTTCCATCATCCCCAATCGATCCATCCGTCTCTCTCCTGTCCGTCACCGCCTGGCGGCGTGTCATCTTGCGTCACCGCCATCCCGTGGCACAAGGTAGCATCCCGTCCCCTCGGCCGCACTCCGCGGGTTGGCAGCATGCCATCCTCCCCGGTGTTTTGTGCGATTGGCCTGCCCGAACGAGGCGCACAAAAAAGGCCGCTCATGGAGCGGCCTTTTATCAATCAGATCTGGACTCAGCTGTCGCGGCGCTTGTTGCCACCGAACTTGCGATCTTTGTTGAAACCACCTTCACGGCGCTCCCCGCTCTTGTTGAACGGACGGTCACCGCTGGGGCGGCGATCCTTGTTGAAGGGACGATCGCTGCGCGGAGGACGGGGAGCAGTGTTGCTGCCGGCCGGCACTTCGGTGTAGCGGGTGATCATCAGCGGACGCTGACAGACACGGGCCTTCTTGATCACTTCCAGCACGTCGGCAGTCATGCCCTTGGGCAGGTCGACGGTGGAGAAGTCATCGGCGATGTCGATGTTGCCGATGAAACGGCTCTCGATGTTCGCTTCGTTGGCGATGGCGCCGACGATCTGGCCCGGCTTGACACCGTGATGGGCACCCACGTCTACGCGGTAACGCTCCATCTCCACGTCAGGATTGTCTTTCAGCGGACGCGGCTCGAGGGACGGCATGCGACGGGCAGGACGATCGCCACGGTCACCGAAATCACGGGGAGCACGATCACCGAAGTCACGGCGCTCGAACTCACGGCCAGCACGGTCGCTTGCCGGTTCAGTGACGGAGTCATCCAGCAGCAGCGGTTGGTCACCCTGCACCAGCTTGGCCAGGGCGGCAGCCAGCTCCAGCGGATCGGCAGAATCTTCTTCGATCAGCTCGTTCACCAGGTTCACGTAGATCTCAAGCTCTTCGCCCATCATGGTTTCCCGGATGCGCTCCTTGAACTTGGTCATGCGGTGCTGGTTGATGTCCTCGGTGCTCGGCATCTTCATCGGCTCGATGGCCTGACGAGTGGCGTGCTCGATGGCGCGCAGCATGCGGCGCTCGCGGGGAGCCACAAACAGGATGGCCTCGCCCTTGCGACCGGCACGGCCGGTACGGCCGATACGGTGAACGTAGGATTCGGTATCGTACGGAATGTCGTAGTTCACCACGTGGGTGATGCGCTCGACGTCCAGACCACGGGCGACGACGTCGGTGGCGATCAGGATGTCCAGCTGGCCTTGACGCAGCTTGTCGACGGTACGCTCACGCAGCTTCTGCGGAATGTCACCGTGCAGCGCTTCACAGGCGTGACCACGGGCGGCCAGCTTGCCCGCCAGCTCTTCGGCGGCGTTCTTGGTGCGCACGAAGACCAGTACGGCTTCGTACGGCTCGACTTCCAGCAGACGGGTCATGGCGTCCAGCTTGTGCAGACCGGTTACCTGCCAGTAGCGCTGGCGGATGGTCGGTGCGGTGGACGTCTTGGTGATGATCTTGATCTCTTTCGGCTGCTTCAGGTGTTTCTGGGCAACACGACGGATCTGGTCCGGCATGGTGGCAGAGAACAGGGCAACCTGACGGGTGGCCGGGCACTGTTCCATGATCCAGTCCACGTCGTCGATGAAGCCCATACGCAGCATTTCATCGGCTTCGTCCAGTACCAGGGCTTTCAGGCCGGAGAGGTCCAGGTTCTTGCGACGGATCAGATCCATCACGCGGCCAGGGGTACCGACGACCACCTGGGCACCACGGCGCAGGGCGCGGGTCTGGGTTTCGTAAGAGGAGCCACCGTAGATGGGCAGGACATGGAAGTCAGGCATGTGCTTGGCGTAACGTTGGCACGCCTCGGCAACTTGCAGCGCCAGCTCACGGGTCGGTGCCAGCACCAAAATTTGGGTGTTACGGTTACCAGCTTCCAGACGAGACAACAGAGGCAAGGCAAAAGCAGCGGTCTTCCCCGTACCGGTTTGCGCCTGCCCCAGCAGATCGTGTCCCGCCATCAGGTGGGGAATTGCTGCGGCCTGGATCGGTGACGGGCGCTCATAGCCCACGTCTTGCAGCGCTTTCAATACAGGCGCGGCCAGTCCAAGCTCACTAAAAAGGGGCATTTGTTCGGTATGGGTATCAGACATAGATTCTTCCAGAGTAAGGCAGGCGGCTAAGCACCGCGGAATAGCAAAAAGGCGGCGATTATAGCGCCACTTTGTTCTGCTGTCTTGAAAAATGTGATAAGCGTCTCAAGACGTTGGCAATTATAGAGGGATCTTGCGACTATGGCTTGCTTATTTTGCACTACTGGTGCGTTATTGCTTGTCACGCCCCGCTGGAGTCCTTGTCCCGCTTGTGTTTGAGCACCGCCATGGTCAATCGACTGGTGCACAATAAACGCCCACGTTCATCCCGAATGTCAATCTGCCACACCTGGGTCGTCGCCCCCAGATGCAGTGGCGAGCAACGCCCTGTCACCACCCCTTCCCGTTTGGCACGCAGGTGGTTGGCGTTCACCTCCAGTCCCACGCAGTAGCTCTCCTCCCCTACCGCCATGTTGGCGGCCAGCGACCCCAACGTCTCCGCCAACACCACGGAGGCACCACCGTGCAGCATGCCAAGGGGCTGATGGGTACGGTGATCCACCGGCATGCTGGCCTCGAGCCAGTCGGGCCCAAAGGCGGTATAGAGGATGCCAAGGTGGGCCATCAGGGTGTTGCGGGAGCTGGCATTGAGCCCTTCGAGGCTCATGGGTTTGCGCCAGATGGGGGCGCTTTCTTGACTCATGGCGAGCAGACTCCTTATGTGATCAATGAGTTGGACACGATCAGTGCCGGCGAAAAAAGATGCCCCGATCCGGGGCATCTTGACAAGTACCTTGCGTCACCAGGGATAGGTCACCCCGGGCCACTCGGCCCAGGGGAGCTCGCGCCCCGGCAGGCGCGGGTGATGCCAGTGCCACACCTTGCCCAGCCAGGCACGGAGTTCGGCCTCCAGCACGACGTCATCAAGGGGGGCCTCGGCCACCTTCCAGAAGAAGAGCTCCACCTCCACCTCCGGCAACACCGAGGGGTAGAGATAGACCCCGCCCCAGAACTCGGGCTCCCGCTCCGGGCTCCAGAGGCCATAGGCGAAGGAGCGCTTGGCGAGAAACTCCGAGCGCTGCCACTCCAGATCGGCCTCGTGCTGGCTCAGGCTGAACTGAGCCGAGGGCCAGACGTCATCCGGGCGAAACAGCTGATGAAGCTGCTCCCGCTCGCGCAGCATGGCGACGAACTCCACCACCGCCTGAGTCGGGCTGGCAGGCAGCAGCAGAAAGCTCGGGTGCCGATAGGCTTGCGGCACCCGAAACCGCTTGGGGAAGCGCAGCATCAGAGCAGTTCCAGCAGCGCCTGCAGCGGATGCTTGAGTTTCTCCCCCTCCATCCGCTTGACCTGGCTGCGGCACGAATAACCCGTGGCCAGACAGCGATCCTTGGGCAGGCGAGCGAGCGGCTCGGCCCAGCTCAAGGAGTAGATCCCCTTGGAGTTGTCCACTTGCTTGGCGTCGTGACCATAGGTGCCGGCCATGCCGCAGCAGCCGACCGACACCGGCTGCAACGTGGCGCCGAAGCGGCCAAACAGGGTACCCCAGTCACCGTGAGTCGAGGGCTTGGCAGTCTTCTCGGTGCAGTGGGCAAACAGATACCAGGGCTCGGCTTCTCCCGGCTCTTTCGCTGCGGCACTGACTTGCGGGGCAGGAAGAGAGAGCAGCCACTCCTGGGGCAGCAGCACCTGGAAGTCGCCGCGGGCAGGGCCCAGCGCCTTCACGTATTCATCGCGATAGCAGAGTACCAGGGAGGGATCGACTCCCACCATGGGGATGCCCAGCGCCGCCATCCTGTTGAGGAACTGGGCACTGCTGGCTGCGGTGCGGGCGAAGGCGCGCAGGAAGCCCTTCACGTGCTGGGGCTTGCCGTTGGGTTTGAACGGCAGCAGGTAGGGCTGATAGCCCAGCTTGCTGGCGAGCTTCACCAGATCGCGCACCACGGGGGCGTCGTAATAGCTGGTGAAGGGATCCTGCACGATGAGCACGACCTTCTTGCGCTGCTCGGGGCTCATGGCCTCCAGCCCCGGCAGGTCGAAGTAGCGGGCCTTGTGATCACGCAGCTCCTCGGCCAGGGTGGGAATACTCAAGAGCGGCACATCCACCATGCCGATGCTCTTCTCGGTCGCCTTCTGGGCCCACTCTTTTTCCAGGAAGAAGTTGACCAGCTTGGGCGCCCTGGCGAGCAGCGGCGCGTAAGCTTCGACGGTGCCGACGAAGTAATCCTTGGGGCCGCGCAGATAACGGCTGTGGTAGAGCTGCATGAAGCGGGCGCGGAAGGTGGGCACGTCCACCTTGATGGGGCACTGGCTGGTGCAGGCCTTGCAGGCCAGGCACCCCTCCATCGCCTCCATCACCTCGTGGGAGAAGTCGTACTGGCCGCGAGCGCGGGCCAGGGTGTTGCGAAACTTGTCGACGATCGCCTTGAAGCGCAGACCGCCGCTTTGCAGCGCAACTTCTTCGGCCAGGGGATCGAAGCCCTGCTCCGACAACTGACGCAGCCATTCGCGCATCAACCCGGCCCGCCCCTTGGGGGAGTGGCGGCGGTCGCGGCTTATCTTGACCGAGGGACACATGGGGGAGTCGGTCTCGAAGGTGAAGCAGAGGCCGTTGCCGTTGCAATCCATGGCGCGGGTGTAGCTTTCGCGCACCACAATCGGGATCTGGCGGTCAAACTTGCCGCGCTTGGGGCCGTCCACCGACACCAGTTCGGCACCGCTGCCATAAGGCATACAGATCTTGCCCGGGTTGATGCGGTTGGCCGGGTCGAACGCCCCCTTGACCCGCTGCAGCTCCTCCCACAGCTCGCCGAAGAAGGCGGGGCTGTATTCGGAGCGAAAGCCCTTGCCGTGCTCCCCCCACATCAGACCGCCATATTTGGCGGTGAGGGCCACCACCTGATCCGAGATGCGCCGCAGCAGCACCTCCTGTTCGGGGTCGCACAAGTCCAGTGCCGGGCGCACGTGCAGCACACCCGCATCGACGTGGCCGAACATGCCGTAGTCGAGGCCATGGCCATCGAGCAGGGCGCGAAATTCCATGATGAAATCGGCCAGGGACTCCGGTGGCACGGCGGTGTCTTCGGTGAAGGCTACCGGCTTCTTTCGCCCCTCGGCATTGCCGAGCAGCCCCACCGACTTCTTGCGCATACCGTAGATGGTCTCGATGCTCGGCAAGTGACTGCACACCTGATAGCCGATGATCCCCGCCTCCTCCTTGGCCAGCAGGGCATCGATGCGGCAGCACAGCTCGGCCACCTTGGCCTGGTGTTCAGCCTCGTCGGTGTCGGCGAATTCGACGATGTTGAGCCCCTGCAGATCCTTGCCGGGCACGTCCTGAATGAACTCTTTGACCGAATGCCAGATGATGTCGGCGCGAGCCAGCCCCAGCACCCGGGAGTCCACCGTCTCCACCGACAGGGCGTGAGCCTCCACCATAAAGGGGGCGTTTCTGAGCGCCGACGGGAAGCTGTCGTACTTGACGTTGACGAGCGTCCGGTAGCGCGGAATGGGGGTGATGTTGAGGCGCGCCTCGGTGATGAAACCCAGGGATCCTTCAGATCCGCACAGCACCCGGCTCACATCCAGGGTGTCGGTCTCAGGGGTATAAAGGTGTTTGAGATCGTAACCGGTCAGGAAGCGGTTGAGCTTGGGGAAGGTGGCCTCGATGTCGGCGCGTCGCTCGCGGCCTATGCGATAGAGGGTGCGATAGATCTCCCCCTCCCGGCTCTCCAGCGCCAGCTTGTCGGCGAGACGCGCGCCATTAACCGGCTCGGTCGCCATGATGTCACCGTTCTCCAGCACCGCTTTGAGCCCCAGCACGTGATCCGAGGTCTTGCCGTACACCAGCGACCCCTGCCCCGAGGCGTCGGTGTTGACCATGCCGCCCAGGGTGGCGCGGTTGGAGGTGGAGAGATCCGGCGAGAAGAAGTAGCCGTGGGGTTTGAGGTAGGCGTTGAGCTGGTCTTTCACCACCCCGGCCTGGGCCCGCACCCAGCCCTGCTCCAGATTAATTTCCAGGATCTGGTTCATATGGCGCGAGAGATCGACGATAATGCCGCCGCCCAAGGATTGACCATTGGTGCCGGTACCGCCGCCGCGAGGGAAGAAACTCAAGGCCGCGTACTCGGGCCCCTGGGCCAGCTTGAGCATCACCGCTATGTCATCCGCGCTACGCGGATAGAGCACCGCCTGAGGTACGACCTGATAGACGCTGTTATCCGTCGCCATCGCCAACCGGCTTGCATAAGACTTTTCGATATCACCACGAAATGCTGAGCGCGCCAGCAACTCAAGAAACTGCAGGGTTGTAGGTGACAAACTGTCCTGGTAATCGAGTCTCGGGATCATGAATCCTTGTTCCCATCCTTTGCTTGATGCCGGAACTCCGGCGACAACGACCGTTCGGGCCAGCCTCTTCGCGGGCCCCCGAACCAGTCCGCTCACATGTGAGCGGGCAGTATATCAGCTAGAAAACCGCTTGCGCGTGCAATCTTCACCATTTGAAAGGAGGACTTTTATGGCTCATCACAGCCATGTTATCAGTACGCTGGTTCGCACCGAGAAACAGGCGCTGACCCTGTCGCTGTTCGGCTGCATCAGCTTCGCCATCTTCGGGATCGGCTACGGCCTGTTCGTCGGTTCCAACGCCATCATGCTCGATGGCATCTTCACCCTGTTCAGCATGGGCATGACGGGACTCGGACTCATCACCGCCTACCTGGTGACTCGCCCCTCCGACGCACGCTTCCAGTACGGCTATGCCCACTTCGAGCCCATCACCAACGTCATCAACGGCACCGTCATCCTGCTGCTCTGCCTCGGCGCCCTCTATAGCGGCATCACCTCCCTGCTCGAAGGGGGACGGGAGATAGACCTCGGCCACGCTCTCATCTACGCCGCCGTCTGTACCTTCTTCTGCGCCATCATCTACCGGATCGAGGCGGGCGTTGCCGAGCGGCTCAACTCCGAGCTGGTGCGGGTCGACGCCAAGGAATGGTTGGTCGACACCCTGCTCAGCGCCACCCTGCTCATCGGCTTCGTGGTCGCCATCGGCCTCGACGCCCTCGGCTACGGCCACTACAACCGCTACATAGACCCCGTGCTGGTCACCCTGCTCGCCTTGTGCGCCACCCTGATCCCCATCAAGGTACTCGGCCGAAACCTGCGGGAAGTGTTGAAAATCGCTCCCAAGGGGGATGTTTCGGCGCGGGTCGAGAGCGAGATAGACGCCCTGCGCCAGCGCCATGGCATCGAGTGCTACAGCCATCTGGCGAAAAGCGGCCGCCGCTTCGATCTGGAATTGAACATACTGGTGGCCCCGGATCAGGAGTGGCCCATAGAGCGCCAGGATGCCCTGCGCCAGGAGCTCTGGTCCCGCCTCGGCGATACCCTGGGAGATGCCTGGCTCTCGGTATGCTTCACCCGCGAGAAGCGCTGGCTGTAGTAAGCAGCAAGGCGGAGCCTGCCCGGTAAGCTCCGCCCGCCCCTGTCCCCCACAGTGGGCGGCATGCCTCTCCCCCTCGCGCTTCCTTGGGTGTCCTCTTGCCAAACGCGGGATTCCCGTTATCATCAGGGCTCACTTTTGACCCGAGGTTTTATTGCCCATCATGGACAACCCCCGAAGTAGCCCTTCGTTTTTCCCCATCAAAACCTATCTGTACCTGCTCAACCAGCGCCTCTGAAAACACCCGAGCCTTGCCCTGCCACGGCCCCTTGCCGTGACCGACATCCACTGCGTCTGTTTTTATTGAGGTCATCCTAATGGAATTCTTGCTGGACCCGTCTATCTGGGTCGGTCTGTTCACCCTGATCATCCTCGAGATAGTGCTCGGGATAGACAACCTGGTCTTCATCGCCATCCTGGTGAAGAAGCTGCCCCCCGCCCAGCGGGACAAGGCGCGGCTCATCGGCCTCTCACTGGCCCTGATCATGCGCCTCGCCCTGCTGAGCGTCATGTCCTGGCTCGTGACTCTCACGACCCCCATACTGCACATCTGGGATCACCCCTTCTCGGGTCGGGATCTCATCCTGATGGGCGGCGGCCTCTTCCTGCTGTTCAAGGCCACCTCAGAGCTGCATGAGCGGCTGGAGGCCAAGCCGGAGGAGCAGGGCCCGGCCGGTGTCTATGCCGGATTCGGGGTGGTGATCGCCCAGATCCTGGTGCTGGATGCCGTCTTCTCTCTGGACTCCATCATCACAGCGGTCGGCATGGTGGAACACCTGGGCGTCATGATGGCGGCCGTGACCATCGCCATGGTGGTGATGGTGATCGCCTCCAAGCCCCTGACCCGCTTCGTCAACGCCCATCCCACAGTGGTGGTGCTCTGCCTGAGCTTCCTGCTGATGATAGGCTTCAGCCTGGTGGCTGAGGGCTTCGGCTTCCACATTCCCAAGGGCTATCTCTATGCGGCCATCGGCTTCTCCGTGCTCATAGAGTTCTTCAACCAGCTCGCCCAGCGCAGTGCCCAGCGCCACGAATCCAGGCAGCCCCTGCGCGAGCGCACCACGGCCGCCATCTTCAAGCTGATGGGGGGCAGCCGGGCCAACCAGCACCCACAGCAGGATGAGGAAGAGGAGCAGGATGCCCCCCGCCCCATCAGCTTCGGGGAAGAGGAGCGCTACATGGTGACCGGGGTACTGTCGCTCGCCGAGCGCTCCATCCGCACCATAATGACACCCCGTGCCGAGATGGAGTGGATCGACGTCAATGACTCCCCGGACGAGATCCGTGCCCTGCTACAGCGGGCCCCCCACAGCCTGTTCCCGGTCTGCGACGGGGAGCTGGACGAGATCATCGGCGTGGTGAAGGCGCGGGATCTGCTGTTTGCCCTCAACGAGGGGCAGTCCCTGGCCGAGCTCGCCAAGCAGAACGACCCCATCATAGTGCCCCAGACCATCAACGTGATCCGGCTGCTGGCGGAGCTGCGCAAGGCCAGGGGCAGCCTCATTCTGGTGGCGGACGAGTTCGGCATCATCCAGGGGCTGGTCACCAACCACGATCTGCTGGAGGCCATAGTCGGCGAGCTGCCGGATGAGGATGAGACCCCGGACATAGTTCAGGAGGGGGAGAGCTGGCTCATCAACGGCAGCACCAACATCCACCAGATAGAGCAGACCCTGGGCCATGACGGCCTGGTGAGCGAGAGCGATGAGTACGTGACCCTAGCGGGCATGCTGCTCTCCCACTTCGGCAGCCTGCCCACCTGTGGCCAGCAACTGCGCCTGGGTCAACTCTGCTTCGAGGTGCTGGCGGTGAGCGAGCGCCGGATAGAGCGGGTGCGGGTCACCCCGATAGGCGCCAGCGCCGCCTGATCTGCCGCGACACTGAAAAGAGGGCCAAAAGGCCCTCTTTTTCATGGCCTCGGGCCCATTGCTGTGCCAATGGCAATTCTCTTCTGCAATTACCCCTCTTTTTCACAATGACAATCCCCTCTAGAGTCGCCTCCATCCCAACACGAGGAATTCACCATGAACCACGATCCCCTGTTCTGCCCCCTTCGCCTCGGCCAGTTGCACCTCTCCAATCGCATCGTCATGCCGCCCATGACCCGCTCCCGCGCCAGCCAGCCCGGTGACGTGGCCAACGCCATGATGGCCACCTACTACGCCCAGCGCGCGGGCGCCGGTCTCATCATAGGCGAGGGCACCCAGATAGATCCCCTTGGCAAGGGCTATGCCTGGACCCCGGGCATCCACAGCGCCGAACAGGTGGCTGGCTGGAAAGGGGTGACCGATGCGGTGCACGCCAAGGGGGGCATCATGTTTGCCCAGCTCTGGCACGTGGGTCGGGTCACCCACGCGGATAACATAGGCGGCGCCCAGCCCATATCTTCCTCCGCCATCAAGGCGCAAGGGGTGAAGGTGTTTGTCGACAACGGCAGCGACGCCCCCGGTTTTGTGGAGACAGTCACTCCCCGTGCCATGACCCAGGCCGACATAGATGCCGTGGTGGGTCAGTTCCGCCAGGCCGCCCGCAATGCCATGGAGGCCGGTTTTGACGGCATAGAGCTGCACGCCGCCAACGGCTACCTCATCAACCAGTTCCTCGACTCAGAATCCAACGCCCGCACCGACAACTACGGCGGCTCCCTGGAGAACCGGTTGCGCTTCTTGAAAGAGGTGACACAAGCGGTCAGTGACGAGATCGGGCCGGACCGGGTCGGGGTGCGTCTCGCGCCGCTGACCACCCTCAACGGTACCGTGGATGCGAAGCCGCAGGAGACCTATCTGGCTGCCGCGAAGCTGCTGGGGGAAATGGGCATCGTCTATCTGCATATCGCCGAGGCGGACTGGGACGATGCCCCCCTGATGGCGGAGGGCTTCAAGCAAGGGCTGCGGGATGCCTTCCCCAACACCCTCATCTATGCGGGAAAATATGACGGTGAGCGGGCCAGAGCCGCGCTGCAGACGGGCTGGGCCGACTTGATTGGCTTCGGTCGCCCCTTCGTGGCGAACCCGGATCTGCCGAACCGGCTGCGCCACGGCTATCCCTTTGCCCCCCATGATCCCGCCACCCTGTTTGGCGGCGGCGAGCAGGGGCTCATCGACTACTCCGTCTATCAGGCCGAGACAGCGTCGCAGCCTGCCTGAGACTGGCAACCGGCATAGCCCAGCGCGCCCGCCCTTATCGGCGGGCGCGCGCTATTTGCACCTCCGGTGCCTAGTAGAGGGCCACCCCGTGGCAGGCACCATAGCCCCTGATCTCCTGGGTCAGCCTCACCTTGTCGGCCAGGCTCAGCCAGCTCGCCTCCACCCCATTGAGGGAGAGGCGGCAGAGCTGCTCCCGCGTGGCGCCGAGCCCGTCAGCCAGGGCCTGGAAGTTGGCCCCCATGTAGCCGCCAAAATAGGCGGGATCGTCGGAGTTGATGGTGACGCAGAGCCCCTGCTCCAGCAGGGTCAGCACATTGTGATCCGCCATGGTGTCAAACACTCTGAGCCGTACGTTGGAGAGGGGGCAGACGGTGAGCGGCAGCCGGGTATCGGCCAGGTAGCGCACCAGCTCGGGATCCTCGGCGCAGTGCACCCCGTGATCGATGCGTCTGACCTGCAGCTCCTGGATGGTCTGCCAGATGTAGGCCGCCGGTCCCTCCTCCCCCGCATGGGCTACCACAGGCAACCCCAGCTCCCTCGCCCGGGCGAAGACACGGGCAAACTTGCCTGGCGGATTGCCGAGCTCGCTCGAATCCAGGCCGACCCCGTGCAGCCGGGCCAGATAAGGCTCGGCCTCGCGCAAGGTGGCGAAGGCATCCTCTTCGCTCAGGTGGCGCAAGAAGCTCATGATGAGTCGCCAGCTGATGCCAAGCTGCCGCTCCCCCTGCTGCAATGCCCGCTCTATGCCGCCGAGCACCGTCTCGAAGGGAATGCCGCGGGCACTGTGGGTCTGGGGATCGAAGAAGATCTCCACGTGCACCACCTTGTCGGCGGCGCAGCGTTCAAGATAGGCCCAGGTGAGGTCGAAGAAGTCCTGATCTGTGACCAGCACGCTGGCCCCCAGGTAGTAGAGATCGAGAAAGGATTGCAGGCAGTCGAACTCATAGGCAGCCCGCAGGCTCTCCACATCGGGCCAGGGCAGGGTCACCCCGTTGCGTCTGGCCAGGGCAAACATCAGCTCGGGCTCGAGGGTGCCCTCGATATGCAGGTGCAGCTCCAGCTTGGGCAAGCCGGCAATAAAGTTCTCCATGATGACGGCTCCATCGTCAGCGCCTGATGGTTAAGGCAAGTCCAGGCGCCGACGGCGCCCTCCCTCTGCAGTCATTGTGCACCCATCTGGCGCGCCGGGGGAGACTTGTCATCAAAGCGCCTTATAATGGCGGCACAAAAAAGCCATAAGTGATTGAAGACATTCGAGGTTGGCAACCACCTCCCCCTACAAGGAGTTTCCATGAAGAAAAGCGTCATCTGTGATATCGACGGCGTCATCCTGCACAACAACGATCTGGTGCCCGGCGCCGACCGTTTCGTTCATCGTCTGCTGGAGCAGGGCAGCAAGCTCCTGTTCCTCACCAACTACCCGGCCCAGACCCAGAAAGATCTGCAAAACCGCTTCCGCTCCGCCGGGATAGAGGTGCCGGAGGAGTGCTTCTATACCTCCGCCATGGGCACCGCCGACTTTCTCAAGCGCCAGGATGGCAAGAAGGCCTATGTGATTGGTGAAGGGGCCCTGACCCACGAGCTCTACAAGGCCGGCTTCACCATCACCGACATCGATCCCGACTTCGTGGTGGTGGGGGAGACCCGCAACTACAACTGGACCATGATGCAGCTGGGGGCCAAGTTCGTGGATCAGGGGGCCCGCTTCATCGCCACCAACCCCGACACCCACGGCCCCATGATGCACCCGGCCTGCGGCGCCCTCTGCGCCCCCATAGAGCGGATGACCGGCAAGAAGCCGTTCTACGTCGGCAAGCCGAGCGCCTGGATCATTCGCGCGGCGCTCAACCGGATGGAGGCCCACTCCGACGACACCATCATCATCGGCGACAACCTGCGCACCGACATACTGGCGGGCTTCCAGGCCGGCCTCGAGACGGTGCTGGTGCTCTCAGGGGTGAGCAAGGTGGCGGACATCGACCGCATGCCGTTCAGACCGAATCACATCTTCGACTCCGTGGTGGACATCGATATCGTCTGATCCCCTTCCTTGGACCCCCTTGGCAAGGTGGCGCACATCGTTTAACGTAAACGCAACATTGTTAAACAAACTAAACGGGAGCAGGACGCTCCCCTCGCCACCCCAAGGACGCACCATGAAGAGCCTGAACGACTGGATCCTGCTGGACCAGCACCCCGTCTCCCCCACCCCGCTGATGCCCGCCCCCGAGCGGATCCGGGCCGGCAACCCGAGCCAGACCCTCTGGAACCACTATTCGGACCCCAGCCAGCAGTTTCACGTGGGCTTCTGGGCCTGCGAGCCGGGGCGCTGGGCCGTGCACTACACAGAGCACGAATACTGCCAGTTGCTGGAGGGCGAGGCGCGGATCCACGACGGCCAGGGGGGCGAGCTGCACCTCAAGCCGGGGGATCAGTTCGTCATCCCGGCGGGCTTCGTCGGCGAGTGGGAGACCCTGGTGGCCTGCCGCAAGCTCTATGTGATCTTCGAACCCGCCGCGACCTGACGCGCACGTCAAGCAAGCCCCTCGTTGTCGACACCATTCTCACCCGCCGACTTGACGTTGGCGGCATGATTTTGTGCGGTTTTCCCGCTTGCAAAAGGTTTTTGCGCTAGGCATTGTGATTGGCGAGGAATGTAAATGGAATTTCGAGCCCGAACGTGGGGGGCTCATATAAAAATCAAGAGGATTACCGCCAATGTGTTCTATTTTCGGCATTCTGGACATCAAGACCGACTCCGCCACCTTGCGCAAATCGGCCCTGGAGATGTCCAAGCGACTGCGTCACCGCGGGCCTGACTGGTCCGGCGTCTACAGCTCCGACAAGGCCATCCTGGTGCACGAGCGCCTGGCCATCGTCGATCCGGGCAATGGCGCCCAGCCGCTCTACAACCCCGAGCGCACTCACGTATTGGCCGTCAACGGCGAGATCTACAACCACAAGGAACTCGAGAAGCACCTCAAGGTCGACTTCCAGTTCCAGACCCACTCCGACTGCGAGGTGCTGCTCGCCCTCTACAAGGAGAAGGGCCCCGCCTTCCTGGACGATCTCAACGGCATCTTCGCCTTCATCCTCTATGATGCCGAGCAGGATGCCTACCTGATTGGCCGCGACCACATGGGGATCATCCCCCTCTATACCGGCCGCGACGAGCACGGCAACTTCTATGTCGCCTCCGAGATGAAGGCCCTGGTACCGGTGTGCAAGAGCGTCGAGACCTTCCCGCCGGGACACTACCTCTGGAGCAAGGATGGCGAGCTCAAACAATGGTACAAACGCGACTGGATGGAATATCAGGCAGTCGAGCACAACGTCAGTGACAAGGCCGAGCTGAAAGCCGCGCTGGAAGCGGCGGTCAAACGCCAGCTGATGTGCGACGTGCCCTACGGCGTGCTGCTCTCCGGCGGTCTGGATTCGTCCGTCATCTCCGCCATCACCAAGCTCTATGCCGCTCGTCGGGTAGAAGACGATGGCAAGAGCGAAGCCTGGTGGCCCCAGCTGCACTCCTTCGCCGTCGGCCTGGAAGGCTCGCCGGACTTGGCCGCCGCCCGCAAGGTGGCCGATCACCTCGGCACCATACACCACCAGATCCACTTCACCGTGCAGGAAGGGCTGGATGCCCTGCGGGACGTCATCTATCACCTCGAGACCTATGACGTCACCACCATCCGCGCCTCCACCCCCATGTATCTGATGGCGCGCTACATCAAGGCGATGGGGATCAAGATGGTGCTCTCCGGCGAAGGCTCCGACGAGCTGTTCGGCGGCTACCTCTACTTCCACAAGGCCCCCAACGCCCGGGAGTTCCACGAGGAGAACGTGCGCAAGCTGGCCTCCCTGCATCTGTATGACTGCCTGCGGGCCAACAAGTCCATGGCCGCCTGGGGCGTGGAGGGCCGCGTGCCCTTCCTCGACAAGGAGTTCATGGACGTGGCGATGCGCCTGCAGCCCGCCGACAAGATGTGTGGCAACGGCAAGATCGAGAAGCACATCCTGCGGGAAGCCTTCGAGGAGCTGCTGCCCCACGAGGTGGCATGGCGCCAGAAGGAGCAGTTCTCCGACGGCGTGGGCTACTCCTGGATTGACAGCCTGAAGGCCATGGTCGAGACCGAAGTGACGGATCAGATGTTCGAGGCGGCGGCGTTCCGCTTCCCCGTCAACACTCCGCTCACCAAGGAGGCCTACTTCTACCGCGCCATCTTCGACGAGCACTTCCCGCTGGAGTCCGCCGCCCGCACCGTGCCCTACGGCAAGTCGGTCGCCTGCTCCACCCCGACCGCGCTGGAGTGGGATGCCAAGTTCAAGGAGATGGCCGACCCCTCCGGTCGCGCCGTGATGGACGTCCACCAGCAGAGCTACTGATCCGCAAGCGGACAGAGCCCGACCAAACAACAAGGCCCCTCTCGAGGGGCTTTGTTGTTTTCTGCCATTTCACTCCCGCTTTTTTGCTTATCTCCTTCCCTGTTTGCGGCTTGGCGAAGGGGTTCGCTCGTGTCACATTATTCCGGCTTGGAAGCAACGACAATACAAGGAAGAGACGATGAAACGACTGTTACTGCCCCTGATGCTGGGCACCCTGCTGTTCAACGGCGCCGCCCGCGCGGGTGACCACCTCTGGGCCAGGGGCTTGCCCGATTACAGTCAGGGCTATGACGAGCAGCGGGATCCGGCGAAAGATCTCGCCGCTGCCACCATCAGGGCGCAACAAGAGGACAAGCAGGTATTGCTGCTGGTGGGGGGCGAGTGGTGCAGTTGGTGTCAGGAGATGAACCGCTTCCTGGACCGGGAGCCAGCCCTTGCCAGTCAGTTCAACCAGACCTTCGTGGTGGTCAAGGTGAACGTCAGCAAGGCGAACAAAAACGCCCCCTTCCTCAAGGCCTATCCAGAATATCTGGGGGTGCCCCACTTCTACGTGCTGGACGCCAGAGGCAAGCTGCTGGAGTCCTTCAACACCGGATTGCTGGAGAAGGGGAAAAGTTACGATGAGGCCAAGTTTGGCAAGTTTATCCGCTACTTTGAGCGCCAGGATGCTCGTAGCTGACAAGCCCTGACAATGATGCAAACACCCCGCACGGTCGGCTGACGGTGCGGGGTGTTTGTTGTTTATCACGGGGAAGAATCAGGCTTGCGCATCCGGCTGATTGGCGGGGGCCGCCTTGACAAAGGCCTGCAACTGCTCGCAGTTGGCAACGATGCGCGCGATGGTGGGGTAGTCGTCCAACGTCATGTTGAAGCGGTGGGCGTTATAGACCTGGGGCACCAGCATGCAGTCCGCCAGGGTCACCTCGTTGCCCACGCAATAGACGCCGGCCGTGGTCATCAACAACTGCTCCAGGGCGGTGAAGGTCTCGTCAATCCAGTGGCGATACCAGGCATCGCGCGCCGCCTTGCTCTGCCCCAGCTCCTGCTCCAGGTAGTTCAGCACCCTCAGGTTGTTGAGGGGGTGAGTGTCGCAGGTGATCATGTTGACTATCTGGCGCACCCGGGCCCGCTCCTCGGGGGCGGAGGGCATCAGGGGGTAGGCCGGATAGGTCTCGTCGAGATACTCCATGATGGCCACCGACTGACCCAGCTGCACATCCCCGTCGATGAGAAAAGGCACCAGCCCCTGGGGATTGACCCGGCGATAGGCCTTCTCTTTCTGCTCACCCTGTCTCAGATTGACCGGGTGTTGCTCATAACCAAGTCCCTTGAGTTGCAGCACCAGACGCACGCGAAAGCTGGCCGATGAACGCCAATATCCAAACAACTGCAGCATATTATGTCCCTATGGTGGCAGGTGTGTGCCACCTGCCGTGTCGCCTGGCCGACCTTGGCCGGCCCAGGCCTTACTAGCTCGTCTGACTGGCGCCCCCTTGCGTGACCCGTTGCAAAATGGTGCCAAACAGACTCATCCCGTTGCGATCCTGCATCGCGATGGACACTGTATCACCAAAGCGCAGAAAGGGTGTAGTGGCTTGACCTGACTCGATAATTTCCAGCATCCGCTGCTCGGCGAGGCAGGAGGATCCCCGGCTTCTGTCGTAGTTGGAGACGGTGCCCGAGCCTATGATGCAGCCCGCGCCAAGGGGCCTGGTCTTGGCCGCGTGGGCAATCAGCTCGAAGAAGTTGAAGGTCATGTCGAGCCCCGCATCCGGCTCCCCGAACAGGGCGCCGTTGAGCTGGGTCACCAGGGGCAGATGCACCTTGCCCTGCTGCCAGTCGCTGCCGAGCTCGTCCGGGGTGATGGCCACCGGCGAGAAGCTGCTGGAGGGTTTGGACTGGAAGAAGCCAAAGCCCTTGGCGAGCTCCCCGGGAATGAGGTTGCGCAGGCTCACGTCGTTGACCAGCATCAGCAGCTTGACGTGCTCCTCGGCCTTCTGCGCGCTGGTGCCCATGGGCACGTCGTCGGTGATGACGGCCACTTCCGATTCAAAGTCGATGCCCCACTCCTCCGACCCCATGACGATGGGGCCGCGGGGGGCGAGGAAGCTGTCCGAGCCCCCCTGGTACATCAGGGGATCGTGCCAGAAGCTCGAAGGCATCTCGGCGCCACGCGCCTTGCGCACTAGCTCCACGTGGTTGACGTAGGCGCTGCCGTCGGCCCACTGGTAGGCACGGGGCAGCGGGGAGAGGCAGGCCGTCTCATCGAAGGGGAAGGCATCGGGGCAGGCGCCGTCGTTGAGGGCCTGATAGACGGCGGTCAGCCGGGGGGCGAGATCGCTCCACTCGTCCAGCGCCCCTTGCAGGGTGGGGGCTATGTCGGCCACGGCCACCGCCCGGGTCAGATCCCGGCTCACCACCACCAGGGCGCCATCGCGCTTGCCATTGTTCAAGGTTGCCAATTTCATATCGAATTCCTTATTTGCCGATGGTGCCGTCTGGTCGCTGCCAGCTGGAGACATAGTGGGGATCCTCTATCCCTTCGCAGATCTGGCCGACCCCCAGGGCATCCCGGGTGTCGAGCATCACCGCCACCTCGTCGGTGAACTTTTTGGCATGGGCCTGCCCCGCCGCAAAGGCCTTGGGATGGGGGCCGTGAGTGAAGCCGGCGGGGTGGAAGGTGACCATGCCCCGCTCGATGTTGTCCCGGCTGAAGAAGTCCCCGGCGTGGTAGAAGAGCACCTCGTCAAAGTCATCGTTGCTGTGGTAGAAGGGCACCCGCAGCGCCCCGGGATCGCTCTCGATGGGGCGCGGCACGAAGGTGCAGATGACGAAGCGGCTCGCCACGAAGGTGGAGTGGGCCGACGGCGGCAGATGGTAGCGGTGGCTCATCAGCGGGCGGATATCCCGCCAGTTGAGTCGTACCACGCAGAGATCCCCGTGCCAGCCCTGGGCATCCAGGGGGTTGAAGGGCCAGGTGATGACCGACACCTGATCGTGGCGCTTGACCTGCAGCGACCAGGGGTTTTCGTCCTGCTGGGCCAGGAAACACTCATCGATGGCGGGCACGTCCAGCGCCGCCGGATCGAAGATGGCGTGGTTGCCCACCAGCCCCTTGTCCGGCAGCTGATAGCTGTCCTCCGTCGCCTCTATCATCAGGATGAACAGCGGCGCGGTCGGCTCGATGCGCCACATGGTGCCGCGGGGGATCACCACGTAGTCCCCCTCTCGCAGGGTCAGATGGCCGTAGTCGCAGAAGAAGTCGCCGCTCCCCTCGTGAATGAACAAGAGCTCGTCGCCATCGGCGTTGCGCACCAGAAACGGCATCGACTCGGTCAGGCGCCACATCCGGTAGCGGCAGTGGGGGTTGCTGAGCAGATCCGGCATCACCCAGGGGGAGAGGGAGCTCACCGCCTCGCCGAGGGCATTGAGATCAAACAGCCGCGGTCGCAGCGGCCCCTCCCAGCTGCTCCAGTCGGTGGGGGCATGCTTGTGGTGCATGTGGGTGGCGGGGCCGAAGAAGCCGCTGCGCCCGAGCTCGCGCTCGTAGATGGCCTGCTCGGGCAGGTCGGCGTGGGCCTGGCGGGAGTGGGTCCCCTCCCGGTGGGGGAAACTTATCCAGTTACGCATGGCTGTGTACCTCCCATGAAATGAATACCGGCCGACGAGCTAGCATCCCGTTACGCATCGCTCGGCTCCCCCTTCTTCTCGCCCTGCTCGGTTCCGCTCAGCACCCCACGGCGGATCTGATCCAGTTCAATGGATTCGAACAGTGCCTGGAAGTTGCCCTCGCCGAACCCCTCGTTGCCCTTGCGCTGGATGATCTCGAAGAAGACCGGGCCGATGACGGTGTCGGTGAAGATCTGCAGCAGGATGCCGTCTTTGGTGGGGGAGCCGTCGATGAGGATGCGCAGCGCCTTGAGCGCCTCCAGATCCTCCTGATGCCCCTCCACCCGGCTGTTGACCTTCTCGTAGTAGGTGTCCGGGGTCGGCATAAAGCCGGTGCCGCGACCACGCAGGGTACGGATGGTCTGGTAGATGTCGCTGGAGGCGAGCGCTATGTGCTGGATCCCCTCCCCCTTGTACTGGCGCAGGTACTCCTCGATCTGGGACTTGTCGTCGGAGGATTCGTTGATGGGGATGCGGATCTTGCCGCAGGGGGCCGTCATGGCGCGGGAATGTAGCCCGGTCAGCTTGCCTTCGATGTCGAAGTAGCGAATTTCCCGGAAGTTGCCGATCCGCTCGTAGAAGTTGGACCAGACGTCCATGTTGCCGCGATGGACGTTGTGGGTCAGGTGATCGATCTCGTAGAGCCCCGCATCCACCTCGGCCATGCGCACCTGCCAGTCGGGATAAAAGACGAAATCCACGTCATAGATGGAGCCCTGCTCGCCGTAGCGGTCGACAAAGGAGAGGGTGCTCTCGCCGATGCCGTAGATGGCGGGGATGTTGAGCTCCATGGGCCCTATCTTGCCGACGAAGGGTTTGGCCCCCTTGGCGATGGCGTACTGCTGAGCACGGCCCGCATCCGCCACCCGAAATGCCATGCCGCAGACGCTGGGCCCGTGCAGGCTGGCAAACTGCTCCGCCTGGGAGTGGGGCTCGGCGTTGACCACAAAATTGATGTCCCCCTGGCGGTAGAGCCAGCACTGCTTGTGCTTGTGTCTGGCCACCTCCGCAAACCCCAGGGAGACGAACAGCGCCTTGAGGGCGGCAATGCCCTTGAGATCCGGGGCAGTGTACTCGACGAATTCGAACCCATCGGTGCCGAGGGGATTGATGGTATGGGAACGGGAAGAAGAGGTCGTCATGATGCGCTCCTTGCGATGGATTGATAACGAAACGGGTCACACCGGGACCACGACAGGCAGTCGCCACCGGCATTGTTAACAACTTGTTTCATTAGAAGCAGGGGCGGAGCAGAAGAGAAGAGGCGGGTTTCAGATAGTTTGGCGAGAGCCACCGCCATAAGATGTAAATAGATTGTGACATTGCAGCCTGAGCCTTGCGGACAGCCCCACGGCGCACCGCAAGGCTGTCAGCTTTGCCTTACAGCTGCCAGTTTTTCACCTCGAGATGGGGCAGGCTGACCCTGGCCTGTTGCAGCCGGCGGGCGCTGGGATTGATGAGCCAGGCCTCCTCCCCCAGTGCCAGCAGCGGCAGATCATGCAGGCTGTCACTCAAGGCCAGCGTGGCGCCGAGGGCGCGGATCCCGGGCAGGATCTTGTGCCGGCCGTGGCAGTAAAAGCGCGGCACCAGGCCGCCGAGACGATAGTGCATTCGCGAACCGATGATGCGATGGGGCAGCCTTGGCAGTTGCCGATGGAGCTGTGCCCGGACCAGGGCGCGGGGGCTGGCGGAAAGCACCCAGCAACGGTGCCCTTCGGCCAGCAGCAGGGCGCGTGCCTCCCGAAACAACCCCGGCCGGGTGTGGCAATAGGCCCGTACCAGCTGGCGCCAGCCGAGCGGCGAGAGCCCCAGGGTGATGGCCCACCAGATAAGCGAGATCCCCTGACGCCGCAGGCTGGGCACCAGATACACCAGGCCACCCAGTGCGATCACCGGCAGCAGCAGCAGTGGCCAAAGCCGGCGGCGCAGGATGAAGCGCAGCAGGCCGGCGTGACTGTCCCCCGGCGCCAGGGTGTCGTCAAAGTCGGCCAGGATCCAGCCCGAGCCGGGCGCCGCGCGGGAGGCCATCACTCGCTCAATCCAGCGATGGCGGCGTGCAACTCGGGCAGGAGGAACAGCGCCCCCTCATCCGGTGGGCAGACGAGATCGAAAACCTCCCCTGCCAGGGTAAACTGCAGGCGCCAGGCGTGCAGGTAGCCGCGATCGGCGACCGTGCCACCGTAGCGCGTGTCCCCGAGGATGGGGGCACCAATGCTCTTGAGGGCGACCCGGATCTGGTGGGTCTTGCCGGTCTGGGGCTTGATGCGATAGAGCCGCAGCCCCTCCCGCACCGCCACCGAATCGAACCAGCTGATGGCCGGGTTCTGCTGGGTGCGGGCCAGCATCCAGCTGCCGCCACGCCCTTTTTCCATGTCTCCCTTGACCCAGCCCTGCTTCTTCTTCGGCTTGCGATCGGAGAGGGCCAGATACTGCTTGCTCACCTCCCGGGCGGCAAAGGCCATGCTGAGGGCCCGGTTAGCCTCCGGGGTGCGCGCCAGCAGCACCAGCCCCGAGGTCATTTTGTCGAGGCGATGGACAGGATAGAGTTCGAGGCCGGTATCCATCTTGACCCGATTGACGAGCCCGGGCTCACCGCCCTCGTCATGCATGCCAAGGCCTGGACCCTTGTTGATCACCATGAAATCTTTGTGCTGCAACTGTATCCGGTACATCTATAACCCTTTAGAATGTGATTTGTTAACAAGTTGAATGCGGGCCTGCTGGCCACCCCATGGATCCTCAGCACAAGAATCGCACGGATGACGAGATACCTGTTTTGGCTGCTATTGCTTGGCGCCAGTTACGCTTTCCCTGTCCAGGCAAGTGACCGTCCCCATGAACCTCCGGATCGGGTCGTCTTGCAATTGCGCTGGCTGCATCAACCCCAGTTCGTCGGCTACCACATGGCCAAGGCCAAGGGGTTTTACGCCGAGGCCGGACTGGACGTCGAGATAAGACCCGGCGGCAAGGGCATAAGCCCGGTCCAGGAAGTACTCAGCGGTCGCGCCGACTTTGGCGTCGGCAACACCGAGGTGCTGACCGGCTACGCCAATGGCGAACCCCTGCTGGCCCTTGCCAGCGTCTATCAGCACTCCCCGTCCATCTTCCTGGCCCGTCGCGACAGCGGCATTCTCACCGTTGCGGACATGCGTGGCAAACGGATCATGATGTTCCCCGGCCACCAGGACGCCGAGCTGCTCGCCACCCTCTACTATCAGGGGCTGCACGAACGCCAGCTCATCCCGGTGCCGACCTCGGTCAACGTCGACGATCTGATCGCCGGCAAGATAGACATCTTCAACGCCTACCTGAGCAACGAGCCTTTCTACCTGGAAGAGCGCGGCGTCTCGGTCTCCGTCATCAATCCCCGCAACTACGGCATCGATTTTTACAGCGACATCCTGTTCACCACTCAGGACGAGGAGCACACCAACCCGGATCGGGTGGCGCGGTTTCGGGCCGCGAGCCTCAAGGGGTGGCGCTACGCCCTCGCCCACCCGGCCGAGGCCATCGACCTGCTGCGCAAGGAGTATGGCGTCAACCGCAGCCAGGCCCACATGGAGTACGAGCTGCAGATGAGCAAGGAGATGATACAGCCGCTCTATGTGGAGATCGGGTATATGAATCCGGATCGCTTCGCCCACATCATGCAGCAACTGGTCGAAATAGGGCTGGTTCCAAAGCCGGTGCCACTGACCCGTTTTCTCTATCAGGCCCCCTCCGAGCAGTGGATCTTCTGGCGCCCCTGGTTCTTGCTGAGCCTGGGGGTCGGCAGCATCATACTGCTGCTCGCTCTCTATCTGCTCGCCAACAACAAGCGACTCTACCGGGAGGTGGCCCTGCGCAAGCAGCGGGAGCAGGAGATACTGCTGTTGGCCAGGCGCGATCCCCTCACCGGATTGCCCAATCGCCTGAACCTGATGGAGCAGTTGAAAGCACAGGTAAAGAGCGACAGCCCCGGCTGCCTGCTGTTCTGTGATCTCGATGACTTCAAGCGCATCAATGACAACTTTGGCCACAGCCAGGGGGATGCGCTCCTCTGCCAGCTGGCTCAGCGGATCAACGATGCCATCGGCCATCACCGTTTTTTCGCTCGCCTGGCGGGAGATGAGTTCATTCTGCTGTTACCCGGCTACAACACCCATCAGGCAGAGGAGGTCACCGAGGTGATCCGGCAGGCCATGGAGGCCCCGTTCGTGGTCAATGGCCAGCCCATGCAGGTCGGGATCAGCATCGGGGTCAGTCACTACCAGAGCGGCTGGAGCCCGGAGCAATGGCTCATCCAGGCGGACAGGGCCATGTATTGCGACAAGAACGGCGGCTTCATTGCGCTGGCGGAGCAATCCAGCTGACAGTGCCATCAACGGCGGGGCCACCCACAGCGCCCATGCAATAAGGCCACCCCAGGGTGGCCTTATTGTCATCTTGTGTTTGCTCGAGGCGGACGTCAGCCGAAGGTCTGCCCCAGGGATTTGAGCTGGCGCGCCTTGGTGAGCAGAATGTCGCTTGAGGCATCCATGTCGTGCATCTTGTTGCTGTTGGTGTGGGAGTGCTGGGAGATGGCGTTGACGTTTCGGCTGATGTCCTCCACCACCGCCTGCTGCTGCTCGGCCGCCGCCGAGATCTGGGTCGACAGATCCACTACCCGCTCTATCTCCGTCAACACCTGATGCAGGCTCTGTGACCCCTGCCGGGTCAGGGTCACACAGGACTGGGTCTGCTCCAGATTCTGTTGCATCATCCCCTTCCAGCCATTCAGGGTACGCTGGATCTGCCCTATGCTGCCCTGGATCTGCTCGGTCGCCTTGTGGGTACGGGTAGAGAGGGTACGCACCTCGTCAGCCACCACGGCGAAACCACGCCCCTGCTCCCCTGCCCGGGCCGCCTCGATGGCGGCGTTGAGGGCCAGCAGATTGGTCTGATCCGCGATGCCCTGGATCTCGCTCATCAGCACCCCGATGCGATCCGACTCCTCCGCCAGCGCCACCGCCGCCGTGAAGGCGTGTTCGGCCTGGGTAGCCAGCTCGGTGACCCTGTGCTGGGTATCCTTCAGCTGCTGATCGGTATGCTGGCAGTGCACCTTGGCTTGGGCAATCTGGTTGTCGGTCTCCTGGATGTTGCGGGCTATCTCATGGGCCGTCGCCGCCATCTCGGTGATGGCGGTCGCCACCTGCTGGGTCTGGATGTCCTGCTCGGCGATGTCGGCGCTCGCCTCGCTGGAGGCCGTCTTGAGATGGACCGCCAGATCCTGCAGGGAGAGGGTCGCATCGTCCACCCGCCCGAGCACTGTGCGGATCCTGGCCTGCAGCAGCTTGATGTGGAAATCGGCGATGGCGCTGGGTTCATCCCCCGAGTAGATGAGCCGGGTCAGGCTGTCGTACTCCTCGGCCAGCTGTTGCAGATAGCGGGGGGTGGTGATGATGGCGTGGCGATAGAGGAGGCCAAGCCACAAAAGGGGCAGCAGCATAAACAAGGCCCCCAAGGGCCCGGTCAGATAGGCACCCGCCGCCAGCATCGACAGGAGCCCGGCGATGGCCAGCCCATGGCGCACGGGGCGCAGGCTCAGGCCCGCCTTGCGATCCCCCTGCTCCACCGCCCTCAATCTCCCGTAGGTTGCGGCGGCGACGGCCTTCATCGCGGGCTCGGCCCGATTGCGTACCGACTGATAACCGCTTATCCGCCCCTGCTCGAAGATGGGGGTGACATAGGCGTCGACCCAGTAGTAGCGACCATCCTTGCAGCGGTTCTTCACCATGCCGCGCCAGGGTTTGCCCTGCTTGAGCTTGCCCCAGAGATCGGCAAAGGCTGCCTTGGGCATGTCGGGATGACGCACCATGTTGTGGTGCTGACCTATCATCTCGGCCCTGCTGTATCCCGCAACCCGGCAGAAGTGATCATTGGCATAAGTAATGACCCCCTGCAGATCCGTGGTGGAGACCAACTGTTCATTGGACGGAAAATCCACCTCTTCATCAACGAGATGAATCTGGGTTCTGTTCATGGCGCACGCCTCTTGTGTGATAACTCAGTGAGCGTAGTCAAGCCATGGCGGCCAGGCCAACGCGGCCCCTCAGGCAGTGGGGATGGCTGAGAGGCCTTCCTCTGAATCTATGACGGCGCCCTCAGTTCTCAGCCACCGGACGGCATTCACGCTCCCGGATCAGCTTCTTGTTCACCTTGCCGACACTGGTCTTGGGGATCTCCTGCACGATGCGGATCTGGCGTGGAATGGCCCAGCGATTGATGCGGCCGCTGTCGACGAACCCCTGCAGGTGGGTCTTGATGGCCTGCGCATCCAGATGCGATCCCTCCTTGCCGACCACCAGGGCCAGGGGCCGCTCTCCCCACTGCGCATCCGGCACCCCGATCACGGCCACCGCATGGACGGCGGCATGGGCGCTGATGAGACTCTCCAGCGCGAGGGAGCTTATCCACTCTCCCCCGGTCTTGATCACATCCTTGATGCGATCCTTGATCTCGACCGTGCCGTTCGGGGTGATCGAGGCCATGTCCCCCGTGTGCAGCCAGCCCCCCTGCCAGAGCTCTGCCCCCTTGTCCGGCTCTTTCAGGTAGCCCTGGGCCAGCCAGGGAGCACGCACCACTATCTCCCCCATGGTCTGGCCATCGTGAGCCAGCGCCCGGCCCTCCTCATCGATGATGCGCAAGTCCACCAGCCCGATGGGCTTGCCGGTGCGGATCCGCAGCGGCAGTTGCTCGGCCATGGGCAGCGCCAGCTCCGCCTCGGTCAGGTGCACCACGCACAGCAGCGGGCAGGTCTCCGACATGCCGTAACCGGCGTGCACCAGGATCCCCTGTCGATGGGCCTGGGTCGCCAGTCCGAGCGGCAGCGCACTGCCCCCCAGCAGCATCTTCCACCCCTCGAACGAGGTCTGTCTGGCCTCCTCGCAGTCGAGGATCATCTGCAAGATGGTCGGCACACAGTGGGAGAAACTCACCCCCTCGTCGCGGTAGAGCCGCACCAGCTTGTCTGGCTCGTAACGTCCCGGATAGACCTGCTTCACCCCCAGCATGGTCGCCACATAAGGGACGCCCCAGGCATGGACGTGAAACATGGGGGTGATCGGCATGTAGACGTCGTCGGAGCGCAGCAACGACTGGCCCGCATGGGCCGCCAGGGTGCCCAGTTCATTCAGGGTGTGCAGCACCAGCTGACGGTGGCTGAAGTAGACCCCCTTGGGATCCCCCGTGGTACCCGTGGTGTAGAACAGGGTCGCCACCGAATTTTCATCGAAGTCGGGGAAGTCGAACTGGTCGTCCGCCCCCGCCAACAGGGTCTCGTACTCTCCGAGCAGCGGCAGACCGGTGGAAGGCGACTCCCCATCGGTCAGCCGGATATAGCCGCGCACCGTGGGCAGCTTGTCCTTGATGCTGTCCATCATGGGCAGAAAGTCGTCATGGACCAGCACCAGATGATCCTCGGCGTGGTGCATGGTGAAGGCGATCTGCTCCGGCGAGAGACGCACATTCACCGTGTGCAGCACGGCGCCTGTCATGGGCACGGCGAAGAAGCACTCGAGGGAGCGATGACTGTCCCAGTCCAGCAGGGCGACCGTGTCCCCCGGCCCTATGCCCGAGGCCGTCAGCAGGTTGGCGAGACGGTGGATCCGCTGATTGAGGGTGCGATAGTCATAGCGCAGCCGATCTGCGTAGACGATCTCCCGGTCCGGGTGTTGGCGCACCCCGGATAGCAGCAGGCTCTTGATCAGCAGCGGATAAGCATGGGCTCCCTGGGCTGGCGGTATGATCCTTGTCTTCACCATACGGACTCCTTCCGATTCGTGTTTGGGCGCAGGGAGGCATCCCTCCCCTCGCAATGGGGTTAGCGGGCGTCGAGACGCCCGAGCAAGGCTTCGGCCTGGGGCCAGGGACCAAATCCGCTCGCCGGGTTGAGGTGTCCCACCGCCCCGGCATCCACCAGCTCGCTGCCCCAGTCCAGGGCCAGGGCACGCACCGCCTCCGGGCTCGCCAGGGGGTCGTTGTGGCTCATCACCACCAGGCTCGGGAACGGCAGCTTCATGCGCGGTAGCGGGTGCCAGCCCCCGGCCTGCATGGCGTGGGAACTCGGATAATGGGATGGCCAGCTGGCGTCCAGATCCGGTGGCGTTACCAGCAGGGCGCCACGGATGGAATGGCGACACCGGGTTGCGCCCTGTTGCGCCACCCAGTGAGCCACCATCAGCACCCCGGCGCTGTGAGCCACCAGGATCACCGGGCCGTCGATGCGCTCCAGCGTCTGTGCGATGGCCTCGACCCTGGCCTGGCAGCTCAGCGTGTCAGAGCCTAAAGGCGGCACTGTCACCACCTTCTCAAGCCCCTCGGCGAGCAGAGTCTGCCAATGGTCTGCCACATGCCCACGCAGGCCGGGCACGATCAATACGGTGGCCTCGGGTTGAAATGCCTTCATCTCTCTTCCCCTGTTCAGGCGCTCCGGCGACGGCCGGATGACATCAAGACCACAGTAAGGTGCCAGCTCCCCGGCTGCTTTACCTTGGATGCCATGAAGTTGTCTTTATATGACAGGAGCCGGGTGACCTGAGGATCAGAGGTCTGTGCAGAACGGGACTCGAAAGACCATGAAGTTGGTTGACGGACAGGGTCATCACATGACACCCGAGACTAACAGATCAGTTAATAAGCACTTTCCAACTTGTAAATGAAATGATAAAAACCAGTTAACAACAAGCAACCAGCAGATGAGCTGTCGCCATGGAAATTGCATCATGACCCTCCTTGCCAGAGCCGCCACCCTCACCAATTATCTCGACATCGCCCGCCAGCTGGGCCTCAATACCCCCAACCTGTTGTCGCAAGCCGGCCTCAGCGCCTCCATTCTGGATGTGCCCAACCAGCGCATCCCCGTCTCCACCATCGTCAACCTGCTCGAGCTGTCCGCCCGGACCGGGAACTGCCAGAGCCTGGGCCTGCGCATGGCGGAGCATCGTCAGCTGTCGGACTTTGGCGAGGTAAGCCTGCTGCTGAGCTACCAGCCCAACCTGCGCGAGGCCTTGCAGGTCATAGTCCAGTACATTCACCTGTTCAATAATGCCCTGGCCATCTTCATCGAGGAGGCGGGCAAGGCGGTGATCATTCGCGAGGAGATCATCACCGACGCCCCCATGCCGTCGCGCCAGGCCACCGAGCTCGCGGTCGGCGTCATGTATCGCTTCTGTGCGGCCCAGGTCGGGGTCGGCGCCAACTGGCATCCCATCAGCGTCAACTTCACCCATGATGCGCCGGCGGACCTCGCCATCCACAAGCGACTGTTCGGCTGCAAGCTGGAGTTTGGCAGCGAGTTCAACGGCATCGTCTGTCACGCCGCCGATCTGGACATTCCGAATCCCCTGGCCAACCAGGCCATGGCCCGCCATGCCCGCCAGTACCTCGACACCCTGCTGGTGGAGACCCAGCAATCCCTGCTGACCGACGTACGCAAGGCCGTCTACCTGCTGCTGCCCATGGGGCGCGCCACCATAGAGCAGATCGCCCGCACCCTGGGGATGAACGTGCGCACCCTGCAGCGCCATCTGGAAGAGAGCGGCGCCACCTTCAGCGAACTGGTCAACGACGTTCGCCGGGATCTGGTGATGCGTTATCTGCAAAACTCCGGCTACTCCCTCGGCCACATCGCCGACATGCTGGGCTACTCCATGCCCAGCTCCTTCACCCGCTGGTTCAACGCCCAGTTCGGCATGCCGCCGGCCACCTGGCGCTCCCGCCACAAGGGCGTGGTGGCGCAACCCGCACGCGCCGGCCTCGCCTACGGCTGAGACTGCTGAGCATTGGCCAGACGAGAGCAGGGAGGCATCCAGCCTCCCTGCTCTTTTTCTCCTTCTGCATGTTCTGTCGTCTTGCTAGCTGGCGTCGGCGCCCACCGGGGTGCAGGGCTTGCCGCCCTCTTGAACATCCCCCTCCCGGTATGCACGGGTCGCTGCCGCCCCGGTACCGGACAGCAGGAAGTAGGAGAGCGCCGGCACCCCGATCAGGGCCCCCAGCATGTTCCACAGGAACATGAAGGTGAGCAGTATGCCCATGTCGGCCTGGAACTTGATGGGAGACCAGATCCAGCCCACCACACCGGCGGCCAGGGTGATCCCCACCAGCCCCACCACCCGGCCGGTGAAGGCCACGGCCTGGCGATAAGCGTCCACCAGTGACATGCCCTGGCGCTGATGGTGCAGTTGCACGCTCAGCAGGTAGAGCGCGTAGTCCACTCCGATGCCGACCCCGAGCGCAATAACCGGCAGGGTCGCCACCTTGACGCCGATCCCCATGAATACCATCAGCGCCTCGCACAGCACCGAGGTAAGCATGAGGGGCACCAGCGCCACCACGGTCGCCCGCCAGCTGCGAAAGGTGATGAGGCAGAACAGGGTCACCGCCAGATAGACGTAAAGTAACATGGTGCGGTTGGCCTCATGCACCACCATGTTGGTGGCGGCCTCGATGCCGGCACTGCCCGCGGCGAGCAGGAACTGGCGATCCGCGGTGCCGTTCTCCTCGGCAAACCGCTCGGCGATGGCCACCACGCCGCTCAGGGTCTCGGCCTTGTGATCCTTCAAGTACGCGATCACCGGCATCAGGGAGCAGTCGGTGTTGAACAACTCCGGGGTGTTCACCGAGGCCTGCTGGGCGGCATAGTTCAGCACGTTCTGGTTACGCTGGAGGCTGGCGAGCCTGGGGTTGCCCTCATAGGTGCCGGCGGTGATCTGACGCACCGCGTTGACCAGCGAGCTGGTGGCCTGTACGCCGGGATGCTGCTGCAGCTCCCACCCCAGGCGATCGGCCAGGATCAGGGTCCGGTAGTCGAGGCACCCCTCCGGCGCCGTCTTGATCATGACGGCAAAGAGATCGCTCGAGAGGGCGTAGTGGCCGGTGATGTAGGCGTTGTCCCTGTTGTAGCGGGAATCCGCGCGCAGCTCGGGGGCCCCGCTGTCCAGATCGCCCACTTTCAGGTTCAGGCTCACCAGGTAGCCGCCTATTCCCATGGCCAGACCCAGCAGAACCACAACGGTGGCCCACTTGCGCTCGGTGCAGCGATCCAGCAGCGCCCAGAGTCTGCCGAACCCCTGGTTGGCGGCGGCGTGGGTCTCTATCCTGAGCGCTCGCTCGGCCGCCTTGCGGCCCACCCCCACATAGGAGAGGGCTACCGGCATCAGCAGCAGGGAGGTGAAGATGAGCACGGCCACCCCGATGCTGGCGGTGATGGCGAGATCCTGAATGACCGGGATGTCGATCAGCATCAGCACGGCGAAGCCCACCGCGTCGGCGAGCAGCGCCGTGACCCCGGCCAGGAAGAGGCGGCGGAAGGTATAGCGCGCCGCTATCTGGCGGTGGGTGCCACGGGCGATGTCCTGCATGATGCCGTTCATCTTCTGGGCCGCGTGGGAGACCCCGATGGCGAAGATGAGGAAGGGCACCAGCACCGAGTAGGGATCGATGGCGTACCCCAGCCAGGCGACCAGCCCAAGCTGCCACACCACGGCGATGAGCGAGCAGCCCACCACCAGCAGGGTACTGCGCACGCAGCGGGTGTAGAGGAAGATGATGACGAGCGAGGTGACTACCGCCAGGGCGAAGAAGAGGATCACCTGAATGAGGCCATCGATGAGATCCCCCACCAGCTTGGCAAAACCGATCACCCGGATCTTGTACTGACCCGTCCCCTCCTCCCCCGCCTGGTGCGGCTTGCCGTCAAATTCAATCTGGCTGCGCAGCTGCTCGATGCGCTGGGAAAAGGCATGGTAATCGAGGGGCTTGCCGGTGGCCGATGCCTTGTCCAGCAGGGGCACGATCAGCATGCTGGACTTGAAGTCGCTCGCCACCAGGCTGCCGACGATGCCGGCCCGGTTGATGTTCTGGCGCAGTTGCTCGATGTCGGCTGGCTTGCCCTGATAGGCATCCGGCATCACGGGCCCGCCCTGGAACCCCTCCTCGGTCACCTCGGTCCAGCGCACCGCCGGGCTCCACAGGGACTTCATCCAGGCCCGGTCGACCCCTTCCGTCAGGAACAGCTCGTCATTGACCCGTTTAAGTACGCCGAGATAGTCGGGGTCGAAGATGTCCCCCCGGGTATTCTCCACCACCACCCGCACCGAGTTGCCGAGGCCACGCAGGGAGTCCCGGTTCTCCAGGAAGTTTTTGATGTAGGGCTGGCTCTGGGGGATCATCTTCTCGAAGCTGGGTGCCAGCGCCAGGCGGGTCGTCCCCATGTAGCCAAACACCAGGGTCGCCAGTGTCATCAATAACATGAACAGGGCTCTATGATTGAACACCAGCCGCTCCAGCAGGTTGCCGGAGTGCCTGTCGAACTGTGCCAACTCGCGGATCACCGGCATTGCATCTTGCTTCACATGGCCCATCTCTGGATCCTCGTTATCGTTATGGGGCCGTCATCCGGTGACGACCTGCTTTCACACACGTTATTTGGCCGCAGTCGGCATGCGCACCCCGCGGCTGCCCACCAGCGCCAGGGTGCCATCGGCGGTCAGGGCGGCGCCCGCCACCGGCGATGGCTCGGCCTGGGGCAGCAGCGTGAGCGGCTCGTTGCCACGCTGGAGCAGCATGTGACCGGCCTGGGTAAACAGGCGGAACTGGCCATCGGCCCCCTGCATCGCGGTGCTGATGCTGATGGGCAGCGGACTGGCCAGCCGTACCCAGTGCTGGCCGTCATCCGTGCTGCGATAGGCATGGCCGCGCAGCCCGTAGATCAGCAGCTCGCCGGGTCGGCCGATGAGGCCGAAGAAGCTACCGTCATAGGGACTTGGCAAGGAGACGAAGCGCTGCGTCCCCGAGTCCCACTTGCGCAGCAGGCCCTGCTCACCCACGAGATAGAGGTCGTCACCGGCCCGGGCGATGGCATTGAGGTGCAGCCCCTGGGGGTTGTCGGTGCGATCCTGCAGCGGCGTCCAGCTTTGGCCACCATCCTGGGTGCGCAGTATCAGGTTGAAGACCCCGACCACGTAGCCGACCCTGTCATCCTGGAACCAGACGTCGAGCAGCGGCTTGTCGGCCCCCTCCTCCACCAGGCGCTGGCCCTCCGCCACCCATTGCGGCCACTGCGCGCTGTCCGGCTCGGTACGGGCCAGCGCCGTGTAATGACGCAAGACCAGTTCCCCGATCTGGCGGCCATCCAGCTGTTTTTGCCAGCTGGTGCCGCCATCCTGGCTGTGCAGCACCACGCCATCCCCCCCCACCGCCCAGCCCTGCTCGGGAGTGGGGAAGACGACGGCGTTCAGATCCGAACTCACCGGCACCCTGGCCTGCTGCCAGCCCTTGCCTTCGTCGTCGGAGTAGAGGATGTGACCCCGCTGCCCCACCGCCACCAGCCGCGACCCGGCACGGGTCAGATCCAGCAGAGGGCTGTGCCGGGCCAGGGCGCTCGGCTTGGCTGGCAGATCCAGCACGTCGATGTATTCAGACGCCAGCACGGCACCCTGCATCAGCAGGGCGCAGCACAGCACCAACTTGTTGAATGAACCCATACGTCCTTGTCTCCACATGCGCCGGGGACGCCGGCACGAACAGCCGGGAGCCGGGCTCGCCTGCGGCGAGCCTGGTTCCCGTCAGCGTCAGCGGATCCCCGCCCCGGCCAGAGACTCCGGCGACCACTTCGCCTTCGACAGGGAGGTGCCGTACTTGATGCCGCCGTAGGGACCCACCACGCCGTTGATGTTGTAGCTGCCCGCCACCAAGTCATAGATCATGAAGGGCGTCGCATCCGGAGTCTCCTTGTCGTAGCTCTGGCTCAGGAAGGCAAAGGAGCCACGATAGAGCTGACCACGGGCGTCGTACTGATCGGAGGCCAGCGCCACCCAGCTGTCTTCGTCCAGGTAGAAGCGACGCTTGGCATAGATGTGGCGCTCCCCGGCCTTGAGGCTGCCCTCCACCACCCAGACCCTGTGTTTCTCCCAGCGCACGTGATCCGGTGACAGGAAGTTCGGGGTGGTCAGGGCACTGGCATCGGGCTGATAGGTCAGTCGATAGGTGTTGTAGGGCACGATCATCTCCTGCTTGCCCACCAGCTTCCAGTCGAAGCGGTCCAGCGCGCCGTTGAACACGAACACATCGTCATAGGTGCCCGCCCCCGAGGTGCCCGGGTTCGGGGTGTCATAGGCCAGGTTCGGCGCCAGCTTGACCCGGCGCTGCCCCGGCAGGTACTGCCAGGCCTTGCGCGGCTGCTCCAGGGGGTTGGCGGCATCGCGCAGCATGATGGCCTCGCCGGCGCGCCGGGCCGGCCCCGTGTAATGGAGCTTCATCTGGTAGTAGGTGTCTTTGGCCGAGATGGGCTTGGTCATGTCCTCGTAGATGGCGTAGTTGATGAAGGCCTGCCCCGTGGTGGAGAGGGCCGCGACCCCGGCAGAATCGACGTTCCAGGAGTCGTACTTGGTGGCGATGTTCACCCCCTGGTAGCGCAGCAGGAAGTTCCACATCGCCTCGGCCCCGCTCTTGGGGATCGGGAAGGGAATGCCCGGCAACACCTTGTCCACCGCCATGCCCCCCGCCAGGGTGGTGGCGTTCAGCGCGTTCTGCTTGGTGTTATCCAGCACCGCCTGGGGCAGCGCCACGCTGCGATGGGTCGGATAAACGTCCACCCGGAAGTCCGGGAAGCGCTTGAGCAGCTCCGCCGTAGTGGCGGTCAGCGCCCCCTGGTATTGCGCCGCGTTCTTGCCGGTGATCACCTGCAGCGGCTGCTCGCCCGCATAAGGATCCGGGCGCATGCTGTCACCGGCCTTGAAGCCGGCGGGGGGCGTGGTCAGCCCCCCGCTGTAGGCAGGGATGCTGCCGTCGGCATTGGCGGCCGCGTCGGCACCCACCTGGGTCAGGCTGGTGCCGAGCTGCTGTGCTTCACTGCTGGAGACGGCGGCCAGCGCCTGGCCTGCGAGGGCCAGGGTGAGGGCGGCGGTCAGCATGGTCTTGTTGAATGTCATATCTCGTTCTCCGACTCGGTCGCTTGACTCAGTAAGTGGTCTTCAGGGTCAGGTAGAGGGCACCTCTGTCTTCCGTAGTGGCACCGCCACCGGAGAAAGAGGCGTAACCACCGGCATAACAGGTGTTGCGCTGGGCGCCATCGAGGGCGTTGGGCGTGGTGCCATCCTCGGCACCGTCATTGCACTCGGCAGACTCGCCAAAGGAGTCCACGTATTTCAGATCGACGAAGTACTGGTTGTAGAGGGTGGCGCCGAGGCCCACCGCGTAACTCCCGGTATCTTTCGCCCCGCCCGCCTGGACCGGAGAGATCCCCGCCAGCCCCCAGTTCACCGAGAGCGGCATGCTCATGTCGACACCCGGCAAGACCTGGTACCAGATCGGCGTGAAGTTGACCGCCAGCCCCCAGTTATCGCGGGTCGGCTTGTCGATGCCGGTGTAGCTGTCCTCCCCCTTGTAGAGCGCCTTGTTGTGGTCATCCAGGCTCAGCAGGTTGCTGTAGTAGAGCTCGCCGAGCAGGGCGGCCCCGTCGAACAGCGCCGTGTCGGCGATGGTCATCAGGCCGTTGAGGGTCCAGTGCAGGGTATCGCCGGTGGCGCCATAGCCATCGGAGTCATCGGTGATCACCCCGGTGTCGGCATTGCGGGGAGGCAGGGCGCCCAGGCCGGCGGCCAGCCCGCCCGGGCCCGGGGCGCTGAGCAGGGCCGGGATGCTGGAGAGCGGCATCTTGTGGCGGTAGTTCAGATCGCTGCCGACGCTGACCCCGGCCACGTCCTTGGAGAGGCTCAGGCCGAAGATGTCGATGTCGTCGCCATAGGCCATGGAGTAGCTGGTGGTCGAGATCGAATTGCGCAGGTTGAGGATCGGGTTGGCGGTGGCACCACGGACACTGAGGCCACGGGCATCGAGCACCGCCTGGGGCAGGATGTCGGCGGTGCGGCGGTAGAAGGCCCCCAGGGTCGCATCCAGCACCTCGGGGGACCACTTGGCCATGATGCCCCAGTCGCCGTGCTTGCCCGGCTCGATGTCATCCCCCCGGCGAATGTTGCTGAGGGTGCCGCTCGGTCCGGCGAGGCCCTGCCCGCCGGTGTGGCCCAGCAGGAAGGACTGGGCACCGAAGCCCACCAGATCGGAGCTGCCATAATAGGTGCCGGCTTCCGGCAGGCGGGCGGCGTTCCAGTCCAGGAAATACTGGGCGGCGAAGGTCCATTCCGGGTTCAGGGTGAAGGAGGCGGAAACCTGGTTGCGGGGCACGAACAGCTCTTTCGCTTCCGTCCCCGGGGAGGCCGCCAGCTTCGCGAGATCGAGCCCCGACTGGCCATAGCTGAGGGCGTGTACCGGGCTCAGCAGGGTTTCTCCCCAGTAGAGGTTGTGCTGCCCTATCTTGACCCCGAGCAGGGACTCGTCACCCAGCTCCATGTTGTGGAACACGAAGGCGTCGAGCAGCTCGCCGGAGGGGCCATGGTAATAGCGGTCGGCATAGTCGCTCAGATGACGGTTGCCCGCCACCGGGGGCTGCCCGACGATGCCGGAGCTGGCGCTGTTGCCGTTGATGAAGGGGTTCTCGTCAGCGCCGACGTCACGATAGGCGTAGTCATACCAGCTGGCGGCGCTGATGCGAAAGCCAGTGTTGCCCTTGTTCACCACGTCCAGCTCGGTCAGCAGATCGAAGCGGGTGGTGACGGTATCGCCGGCATCCTTGAAGTTGTAATCCCCATCGTTGTTGTTCGGGGTGGCGAGCATCCGCTCGTCGGCACTCTCGGTGCGCACGCCGTAGTTGAACTTGCCGGTGTTGTCGAAGCGAACGGACCACTCTTCGCTTCCGGTATCGACTTCGACCGCCTGAACGGTGGGCATGAGGACGGCCGCAATGGCCGTCGCCAGCAGGCTGAGGCGCAGGACGCCGCAACCATGACTCGTGTGCATGTAATCCATTACAGTCTCTCCGAGTGTCGTCATCTGATTTAGTTGTTGTTATCTGTTTGCTCGCCGTTTCCGTTGGCTTTGCATTGATGCAAGCGAGATGACCTGGCTGATGGCGCACCACCTTGTTTGGCACTCGAGGATGCAGCTCTGTTTTTGCATCGGCCCCGGGGTGTCGCTCACGCTGATGAGCTCGGTTTTTCTCTCTTGTGTGCCGACTGTAAGGCCTCCCCCCGGGGCCACGCTTGCCATTGAACGTCAGCCACTTTTCATTTGATGACAGCGCCGGCGGAGGATGGCAAAGGGCGCCCAAAGCGGTGCCAGACAACCCCGATTACGGGCCTGTTTGCCTGTCTGGCGGGATGGGCAGGATGCGTGGGGAAGAGTCAGGACGAAGGGGAGACGGGTGTCAGACATAAAAACGGCGGGGAAAGGCCAGGCCCCCTCCCCACCGACAGTCCGACGATCAGCGCGCGATGGCGCAGCCGGTGGCGGCCTGCAGCGCCTCGAACTCGATGCCGGGGGCCAGCTCCACCAGGCGAAGGCCGGTGGGGGTCACGTCCAGCACGGCGAGATCGCTGATGATGCGATCCACCACGCCGACCCCGGTCAGCGGCAGGGAGCACCACTCCAGTATCTTGTGCTCTCCGTTCTTGGCGCAGTGCTCCATCAGCACCACCACCCGCTTGACGCCGGCCACCAGATCCATGGCGCCCCCCATGCCCTTGACCATCTTGCCCGGGATCATCCAGTTCGCGAGATCGCCGCGCTCTGAGACCTGCATGGCCCCGAGCAGGGCCAGGTTGATGTGGCCGCCGCGGATCATGGCAAAACTCTCGGCGCTGTCGAAGAAGCTGCTGCCGGGCAATGTGGTGATGGTCTGCTTGCCGGCGTTGATGAGATCGGGATCGAGCTCCTCTTCGCCGGGGAAGGGGCCGATGCCGAGCAGGCCGTTCTCGCTCTGCAGCCACACCTCCATGCCGTCCGGGATGTAGTTGGCCACCAGGGTCGGCAGGCCGATCCCCAGGTTGACGTAGAAGCCGTCCTGCAGCTCCTTTGCGGCGCGCTGCGCCATCTCTTCACGGGTCCAGGCCATCGTCAGCTCCTCACTGTCCGCACTTCGATGCGTTTCTCGGGATGGGGGTTCAGCACCAGCCGCTGCACATAGATGCCGGGCAGGTGGATCTCGTCGGGGCCCAGCTCGCCGACCTCGACTATCTCCTCCACCTCGGCCACGCAGATCCGTCCCGCCTTGGCGCAGAGCGGGTTGAAGTTACGCGCGGTCTTGTTGAACATCAGGTTGCCCGCCCGATCCGCTCTGGCCCCCTTGATGAGGGCCAGGTCCGCCGTCAGGGCGTGCTCCATCACATACCACTCGCCGTCGAACTGGCGGGTCTCCTTGCCTTCCGCAATCAGGGTGCCGTAACCGGTGCGGGTGAAGAAGGCGGGGATGCCGGCGCCGCCGGCCCGCAGCTTCTCCGCCAGCGTCCCCTGGGGGGTGAACTCCAGCTCAAGCTCCCCCGCGAGGTACTGGCGCTCGAACTCCTTGTTGCCCCCCACGTAGGAGGAGATCATCTTCCTGATCTGGCGGCTATGGAGCAGCGGCCCGAGGCCGAACTCATCCACCCCGCAATTGTTGCTGATGATGGTGAAGCCGCGCTTGCCGCTCTGGCGCAGCGCCTCGATAAGCTGTTCGGGAATGCCGCACAGGCCGAAGCCCCCCGAGGCGATGGTGATATCGTCCTGCACCAGATCGCCAAGGGCGGCCTGGGCGCTGGGATAAACCTTGTTCATAAATACCTCTCTGCTCTCTGGCTAGTCCGTTGGCCACGGGGGCGTTTGCTCTTCTTCAATGACGGGGCGTCTTGATTGGACCTGTCTCCCCGCCCCTCCCAGCCCCCTGTGAGAGGAGGACCAGGGTCGGGGTTTCTCCGTACGTTATGGCTTGATGCCCCAATGCATCAGGGTCAGCACCAGGGCGACCAGGAAGGCGGTCTCCCCCACCATCAGCAGGATGGGCTTGATGCCGACGGCCGCCAGCTCTTTCAGCTGGGTTTTCATGCCGATGGCGGCGATGGCGATCACCAGGCACCAGCGCGACAGCTCGTTGACCCCTCCCTGAACCATGGCGGGCACCAGGCCTGTGCTGTTGATGCAGGCCAGCACCAGGAAGCCGACGGCGAACAGCGGCAGCAGGGGCGGACGCTTGCCGGAGGCAGGATCCGCCCCCTGCCTGCGGGTGATCATGGCGGCGACGACGATCACCGGCAGCAGCATGGCGACCCGCATCAGCTTGACCACGGTGGCCACATCCCCGGTCTCGGTGGACATGCTGTAGCCGGCTCCCACCACCTGGGCAACGTCGTGGATGGTGGCGCCGAGGAAGACCCCGGCCTCCACCGGTGTCAGCTCGAAATAGCGGGCGATCATGGGGTAGAGGATCATCGCCAGGGTCGAGAGCACCGAGACCCCGATCACGGTGAACAGGGTGGCTCGCTCCTTCTGGGGATGGCTCGGCAGGGAGGCGGCCAGGGCCAGGGCGGCGGAGGCGCCACAGATGGCGGTAGCCCCGCCGGTCAGCATGCCAAACAGGCGCTGGAAGCCCATCGCCTTGGCGGCGACCACCGACAGGCCTATGGTGACCACCACCAGGGTGACCACCAGCAACACCGGCATCCAGCCCAGCTCGGCGATCTGGCCCAGGGTGATGCGCATGCCGAGCAGGGCGACCCCGATGCGTAGCACGCTGCGCGCGGTGAATTCGATGCCGGCCTTGCAGGTCCCCTCGGCGCTGAGGAAGTTCAACCCCATGCCGAGCAGCAGGGCGAACAGCAGCACGGGAGCCCCGTAGTGTTCGGACAGGAAGGTGGCGGCGGCCGCCACCGTGATGCTGACCGCCATGCCGGGGGCCAGCTCGCGTACCCGCGAGAAACGGGCAGTGGCGGTGGGGTTCAACGCGTGCATGAAGCGGCGTCCTCTTGTGGAATGACGATATGGAGCTGGTCACCCGCCCGCTCGACCGGGTAACAGTTGACTCTGAGCTGGGTGGAGCCCAGCAGATAGCCGGTGTTCAGGTTGAAGCGCAGGCCGTGGGCACAGCACTGGATCACCTCCCCCTCCAGCCGGCCGCCGCACAGGGACGCCCCCTGATGGGGACAGCCGTCATCGATGGCGTGGAAACGGCCATCGACGTTGAACAGCACCAGGCTCTTGCCCTCAGCCTCGATGAGGATCCGCTTGCCCGGCGCAGGCACCCGTTCGGCAGGCACCGCAATCCGTGTCGCCGACGTCCGGGCCGCCGCCGCGACGGCCTGGCGCAGGCTGGCGAGCAGGCGCTCCACCGGCTGGGCTCCGGAGAGGACCCGTCCTCCCAGCACGAAGCTCGGAACCCCCTGGCTGGCGGCCCCCTCGGCGGTGCCAAGGAAGGGGGTACCATCCCCCTGCAGGCTGCTCACCAGCTCGGCGGACGAGAAACCGGCCGCCTCGGCCAGCCCCAGCAGGGTACTGCCATCCCCCAGATCCCCACCGTGCAGGAAGTGGCTGGCGAACAGGGACTCCAGCAACGCCTCGCACTGGGACGGGCTGCCGAGCTGGCAGGCCCGTTGCCACAGGCGGTGGGCATCGGCGGTGTTCGGCATGCGGGGGATCTTGCCAAAGTCCAGCTCTACGCCGACGCTGGCCGCCGCCTGTCGCACCTGGGCCTGACGCAGGCTCATCCCCTGCTCGCTGCCAAGGCGCCGCAGATAGAAATCGTGAAACGCCTCCCCCTGCACCGGCAGCGCGGGCAGCAGCTGCACCCCGCGCCAGCTCACGGCAACCTGCACCTCGGGCTGCGCCACCCGCAACTGGGCCAGCGCCTGATCCAGCTGACGCTTGCCGATGAGACACCAGGGACAGATGAAATCGAAATAGACCTCGATGCTGAGCGTCATGCCCTCACCTCGCTGCCCTGGGGGCCGGTGGTGACCAGGCGGGCGTCACCTTCGAGCCTGGCCACATCCTTGTGGTAGTGGCGCTTGCCGTAGAAGAAGACCACCGCCGCCGCGACACTGATGAGGGGCACCAGCTGGAAGGCGTTGTCCAGACCGATGTGGTCTGACACCTTGCCGGTGATGAAGGGACCGGGCGCGAGGCCAAGCAGGTTGTTGGCCAGCGTCAGGGTCGCGAAGGCGGTGCCGTGGATGCTGGCGTGGGTCAGGTTCGCCACCATGGCACCGGCGGGGCCGGAGGTGCCGGTGGCGATGAACATTCCCAGACCGATCAGCAGCAGCTGGGGCAACCCGGCCGGCAGGGCAAACGCCAGGGAGAGCAGGGCACAGCTGCCGAGGCAGTAGGCGATGGCGAGGCTTATCTTGCGATCCGGCCGGTTGCGGCACAGCCGATCGCTCAGCATGCCGCAGAGGATCATGCCGGCCCCGCTGCACAGCACTATGATGGCGGCCATGAGCCCCGCCTTGTCCGTGTCCAGTCCGTAGTAACGGTTGAAATAGCTCGGCATCCAGACGATGACGGTGCCACCGACGAACAGTTGCAGACCACTGCCCACATAGGCCGAGATCACCGAGCGGCTGGAGTAGAGGCTGCGCAGGGGATTGCGACCCGCCTCCGTGTTCCCCCGTGCCGCCCGGCTGGTCTGGGAGATCCGCGCCTCCTTGACGATGAGGGGATAGAGGGCCGCCAGCACCAGACCGAACAGCGCCATGCCGGCGAAGGCCCAGCGCCAGCCGAGGAAATGCGCCAGCACGCCCCCGGTGGCCATGCCGAGCACGGAGCCGAACATGCCGCCGGAGATGAAGGCGCCGGAGAGGGTGGCCCGCATCTCCCGCGGGAACACCGAGACCACCACGGCGATGCCGACGCTGCCGTAGGCGGCCTCCCCCACCCCCACCAGGAAGCGGGCGATGAACATCTGCTCATAGTCCTGAGCCAGGGCGCAGCCCAGGGTCGCCAGGCTCCAGAGCGCGGCCATCATGGCCAGGCTCTTGACCCGGCCGAACCTGTCGGCGAGCAGGGAGAGCGGAAAGGTCAAGAGGCCGACCATCAGCGCCACTATGCCACTGAGCAGCCCCAGTTGGGTGTCGGAGAGCGCCCACTCCCCCTTGAGCATGGGGAAGACGGCGTTGAGCACCTGGCGCGACATGTAATCTGAGATGAGCAGACCGAAGGTCAGCGCAAACACTATCCAGGCATAACGACGGGGCACGGCAACCTTGCCGGCCTGGGGGTCGTCATCGATATGATACGTAGCCATACAATCCCTCGTGCTACTTCAAGTTGGGCAGGATCCCGGTCAGGGCACCGGTGGCCGGAGCCACCGGGCACCCACTACTGATGCATCGCTCAGTTTTGCTGGGTGCTGCATAGTGCAAGGGCTGCCGCCCTTTGGCAAACAGAGTTGACGGGTCGCGGTGCGGGTTTTTCATACCGCGACCCATCTGGCTCAGCGCTGCGGCACACCGAGCTGGCCAGGGACGCGGTTCGGCGCCATGCCATTGGCCAGCAGGGTCTCCTCGATGCTGTCGTACTGCACGCCGATGCGGTAGATGGCGCGGGCCTCCTTGCCATTGGCCACCTCGCGCCCCAGCTCGTGGGCGACGCGCACGCACTGGCGGATCTGCTCCACCGAGCTCATGCGCTGACCGTGCTGGCCTATGATGGTGTCCTCGATGCCGCAGCGGGGGTGCAACCCCATGGCCATGGCCATCATGTTGAACGGCAGCACGTTTTTCAGCAGAGACTCGGCGGTGACGCAGGCACCGTCCGGCGCACGATGGACGAAGTTCATGAAGTTGAACGGGTTGGGGCCGTCGAAGCCGCCGCCGATGCCGATCCAGGTGAGGTTCAGCGGGCCCATGTAGACCCCCTTGCGCACCAGGCGCTCCAGGGTCTCGAGGGCGTGCATGCCGGTCAGCTGGAAGTGAGGCTGGATGCCGCTGGCCATCAGGCGCTTGAGGTGCTCCGCCACCCAGGCCGGGCCGGCCGGCACCGTCATCTCGCTGTAGGCGGCCTGGTAGGCCGGGTTCGCCAGCGACGTGCCTGCCAGGTACTCCGGATAGAGCAGCTCCATAATGTTCATCTGGGTGGTGTTGATGGCCACCGTGACCTGATCCGGTTTCGGGGTCAGCTCCGCCAGCATGTGGCGGGTGTCATCGGAGAGCCACTTGGCCGCCTCCCCCTCGCCTTCCGGGGCGAAGGAGATGGAGCCGCCGACCTGGATGATCATGTCCGGCACCGCCTTGCGTACCCCAGCGATCAGCTCGTTGAATTTGGACAGGCGCTTGGAGCCGGTGCCGTCCAGCTCGCGCACGTGCAGGTGCAGCACGGTGGCACCGGCCTCGTAGCACTCCACCGCCTTCTGGACTTGCTCCTCCATGGTCACCGGGATGTCTTCCGGGAAGTCGCCCGGCGCCCACTCAGGGCCATAGGGGGCCACGGTGATGACCACCTTCTCCATGTTTTCCGGGTGCAGGGAATCGTCAAAAAATTGCATCTGTTTCTCTCCTTGAGGTGAAGCTGTGCCCGGACGATCCACTCGCCCGGGCATCGTTGATCAGAGCCTGTCTATCAGAAGGGGGTGTCACCCATGATCCCGGCCCGCTCCATCTTGCGATGGCTGGGGGGGTAGTCCATGGCGGCATAATGCTGGGTGCTGCGGTTGTCCCAGATGGCCACGCTGCCCGGCTGCCAGCGCCAGCGCACCTGATATTCCGGGATATAGGCCTGACTGATGAGGTAACGCAGCAGATCGCTGCCTCCCATGCTGTAGTCCTGGCCGACCCGCACGTGGGCCGGCGTGTGGTAGTTGGTGAAATGGGTCGCGAAGGCGTTGACGAACAGGATCTTCTCGTCCGTCTCCGGGTGGGTGCGCACCACGGGGTGCTCCGCATCCGGAAACTGCGCCTTCAAGGCGAGCCGCTTCGGGGGGGGCATGGCCGCCCCGAAGCTCGCCTCTATGCTGTGACGGGCACGCAGACCAGCGATCTTCTGCTTGATCTCGTCAGGCAGCTGCTCGTAGGCCACCACCATGTTGGCCCAGAGGGTGTCGCCCCCCACGGGTGGGCACTCCACGCAGCGCAGCACGCATCCCATGGGGGGTTGGGCACGCCAGGTGGCATCGGTGTGCCAGGCGTTCTCGTAGCGATCACTCGGCACATCCGGCGACTTGTAGATACGCACCAGGCCGGGGTGATCTGGATCGCTGCCCGCCACCGGGTGATCCTCCAGCTCGCCGAAGCGGCGGGCGAAGGCCACGTGATCGGCCCGGCTGATCTCCTGCTGACGCAAAAACAGCACTCTGTGCCTGAGCAGGAGGGTGTGGAGCTCGGCGAACAGCCCTTCATCATGAACGGCGTCCGCCAGGCGCACGCCGCTCAGTTCGGCGCCGATATGGCAGGTCAGTTGTTCTACACGCATGTCTCTCTCCCTGAATGACAAGTCGGTGCGCTCAGGCGCCGCCCTTGAGTGCGGGCTGGCCTGAGATCCGTGGCCTAGATGATGAAGACGGAGGAGCCCGTGGTCTGGCGCGACTCCAGATCCCGGTGGGCCTGCGCCGCGTCCTGCAGCTCGTACTTCTGGTTGACCTCGATCTTGATCCGGCCGCTGGCCACGTGATCGAACAGCTCGCCGGCCAGCGCCTCCTTCTCGGCCGGGTCGGCGATGTAGTCCGCCAGGGCCGGACGGGTCAGATAGAGGGATCCCTTCATGGCCAGCAACTGGGGGTTGAAACCCTCGATGGGGCCGGAGGCGGTGCCGACGCAGACCATGAGGCCACGGCGCTTGAGGGAATCGAGCGACCCGATGAAGGTGCTCTTGCCGACGCTGTCAAACACCACGTCGACTCCGGCGCCGCCGGTCAGGGCACGCACCCGGGTCGCCACGTCTTCCCGGCTGTAGTCGATGGTGAAGTCGCAGCCATGGGCCCGGGCCACGTCGGCCTTGGCGTCGCTCGAGACGGTGCCGATCACCGTCAGCCCCAGCAGCTTGGCCCACTGGGCGACGATGAGGCCGACCCCGCCCGCCGCGGCGTGCAGCAAGATGCTGTCACCGGGCTTGAAGGCGTGGATGCGGCGCATCAGGTAGGCGGAGGTGAGGCCGCGCATGGTCATGGCGGCGGCGGTCTCGCAGGAGATGCTGTCTGGCAGGCGGATGAGCGGCGCGGCCGGGATCAGGCGCTGGGTGGCATAGGCGCCAAGGGTATTGATGAAGCCGGTGTAGGTGACGCGATCCCCGACGGCGACGTTGGTCACCCCCTCGCCCAGCGCTTCCACGACACCGGCCGCCTCGACGCCGAGGCCGTTTGGCATGGGGATGGGGTAGGTGCCGTTGCGAAAATAGGTGTCGGCATAGTTCAGACCGACCGCCGCGTGGCGCAGGCGCACCTGGCCCGGCCCGGGCTCGCCAACACTGACCTCTTCATAACGCAGGACCTCGGGCCCCCCGGTTTCATAAAAGCGAATGGCGTTGGCCATGGCTGTTCTCCAGATTCATTCATGGGTGAAAACATCGTCCAGAGTGAATCTAGGGGTTTACGTAAACGTCCGCTTTGCATCGGGCGACAGCCACTTTTCATCTCATGACACCCCCCTTCGAATTCGTTGCCCCCCCTCGTGGAAGACGACAGAATCGGCCCTGCTCCCCATGGCAGCGTCATGCCATTGACCCGGCGCACCTGGGGCATCAAGAGCTATCCAATTGAATGGCAAGTAGTTATCAAAAGAGGGGCCACCTGTACCCGCAGATTGACGGGCCTTGGACCTAAGCATAATTGACGTTAACGTCAACGTAGTGTGAGATGGTTCTATTCACAGCGAAACATGAGCAGCATGAAAGGAGTCACTATGTCTAACTTGTCCCCCTCGGCCGGGGCGCGTTTTCGCACCGCGCTGGCCAATGAGAAACCCCTGCAGATCGTTGGCACCATCAACGCCTATATGGCGCTGATGGCCGAACGCAGCGGCTTCAAGGCCCTCTACCTCTCCGGCGCCGGGGTGGCCAACGCCTCTTATGGCCTGCCGGATCTGGGCATGACCTCCATGAACGACGTGCTCATCGATGCCGAGCGCATCACCGCTGCCACCGAGATCCCCCTGCTGGTAGACATCGACACCGGCTGGGGCGGCGCCTTCAACATCGCCCGTACCGTCCGCGCCTTCGAGCGCGGTGGGGTGGCCGCCGTCCACATGGAGGATCAGGTGGCCCAGAAACGCTGTGGCCACAGGCCGAACAAGGCGGTGGTCTCCATCGCCGAGATGGTGGACAGGATCAAGGCGGCGGTGGATGCCCGCCGAGATGAACACTTCGTCATCATGGCCCGCACCGACGCCCTGGCGGTGGAAGGGCTGGGCTCGGCGCTGGAGCGCGCCGCCGCCTATGTGGAAGCAGGCGCCGACATGATCTTCGCCGAGGCGGTCACCGAACTGGGCCAGTACGACCGCTTCAAGCAGGCAGCCGGGGTGCCGATCCTCGCCAACATGACCGAGTTCGGCAAGACCGAGCTGTTTGACAAGGAAGCGCTCGCCGCCCACGGCGTCGACATGGTGCTCTACCCCCTGAGCGCCACCCGCGCCGCCAACCAGGCCGCCCTCAACGTCTATCAGCAGTTGCGCCGCGATGGCCACCAGCGCGCCGTGGTCGACACCATGCAGACCCGGGAGTCCCTCTACGACTTCCTCGGCTACCACCACTACGAGCAGACCCTGGACAGGCTGTTTACCCAGGACCTGTCTACCAAGGAATAACACGGCGACCGGCCGTCTCATGCTGGCGGCCGGCGCTTCAACGGACTGAATGAGGAAACATGTGATGAGCGCCATTCCCGAAACCACCGGCTTCAAGCCGAAGAAATCCGTCGCCCTCTCCGGCACCGCCGCCGGCAATACCGCCCTGTGTACCGTGGGCCTCTCCGGCAACGACCTGCACTACCGTGGCTACGACATCCTGGATGTGGCCACCAGCTGCGAATTTGAAGAGATCGCCCACCTGCTGGTGCACGGCCATTTGCCCAATGTGGCCGAGCTGGCCGCCTACAAGGCCAAGCTCAAGGCTCTGCGCGGCCTGCCCACCGGGGTCAGGACCGCCCTGGAGCAGCTGCCCCCCTCCGCCCACCCCATGGACGTGATGCGCACCGCCGTCTCGGTGCTGGGCTGCCTCTCGCCGGAGAAGGACGATCACAACCACCCGGGTGCCCGGGACATCGCCGACAAGCTGATGGCCTGCCTGGGGTCCGTGCTGCTCTACTGGTACCACTTCAGCCACAACGGCAAGCGCATCCATGTGGAGACCGACGACGACTCCATCGGCGGCCACTTCCTGCACCTGCTGCACGGCGAAAAGCCCCGTGACTCCTGGGTGCGCGCCATGCACACCTCCCTCATCCTCTATGCCGAGCACGAGTTCAACGCCTCCACCTTCACCGGCCGCGTCATCGCCGGCACCGGCTCCGACATGTTCTCCTGCATCACCGGCGCCATCGGTGCCCTGCGCGGGCCCAAACACGGCGGCGCCAACGAGGTGGCCTTCGAGATCCAGAAACGCTACGAGAATCCGGACGAGGCCGAGGCCGACATCCGTGCCCGCATCGAGAAGAAAGAGGTGGTCATCGGTTTCGGCCACCCGGTCTACACCGTCTCCGATCCCCGCAACAAGGTGATCAAGGAGGTGGCCCGCGCGCTCAGCCTGGAGCAGCACAACACCAAGATGTTCGACATCGCCGAGCGGCTGGAGTCCACCATGTGGGAGGCCAAGAAGATGTTCCCGAACCTCGACTGGTTCAGCGCCGTCAGCTACCACATGATGGGGGTGCCCACCGCCATGTTCACCCCGCTGTTCGTCATCGCCCGCACCTCCGGCTGGTCCGCTCACGTCATCGAGCAGCGCATCGACGGCAAGATCATCCGCCCGAGCGCCAACTACGTCGGCCCGGAAGACCTGGTGTTCGTGCCGCTCAAGGAGCGCAAGTGATGATCAACACTCAATACCGCAAGCCCCTGCCAGGCACGGTGCTTGACTACTTCGATGCCAGGGAGGCGGTGAACGCCATCACCCCCGGCGCCTGGGACAGGCTCTCCTACACCGCCCGCGTCCATGCCGAGAACCTGGTGCGTCGGTGCGATCCGGCCATCCTCGGCGAGTGCCTCGGCCAGATAGTCCATGGCAAGCGCGAGCGCGACTTCCCCTGGTTCCCGGCGCGCGTGGTGTGCCACGACATCCTGGGCCAGACCGCCCTGGTGGACTTGGCCGGGCTGCGTGACGCCATCGCCGATCAGGGGGGGGATCCCGCCCAGGTCAATCCCGTGGTGCCGGTGCAGCTCATCGTCGACCATTCCCTCGCCGTGGAGTGCGGCGGCTTCGACCCGCAGGCATTCGAGAAGAACCGCGCCATCGAGGATCGCCGCAACGAGGATCGCTTCCACTTCATCAACTGGACCAAGCAGGCGTTCAAGAACATCGAGGTGATCCCGCCAGGCAACGGCATCATGCACCAGATCAACCTGGAGAAGATGTCCCCTGTCATCCACGCCGATCGCGGCCTGGCCTATCCGGATACCTGCGTCGGCACCGACAGCCACACCCCCCACGTGGATGCCCTCGGCGTCATAGCCGTCGGGGTCGGTGGGTTAGAGGCCGAGAACGTGATGCTGGGCCGCGCCTCCTGGATGCGGCTGCCGGAGATCGTCGGTGTGGAGCTGACCGGCAAGCCGCAACCCGGCATCACCGCCACGGATCTGGTGCTGTCGCTCACCGAATTCCTGCGCCAGCAGAAGGTGGTCGGCGCCTACCTGGAGTTCCGTGGCGAGGGCGCCGCCGCCCTGACCCTCGGCGATCGCGCCACCATCTCCAACATGGCGCCGGAATATGGCGCCACCGCGGCCATGTTCTTCATCGACCAGCAGACCCTCGACTACCTCAAACTCACCGGTCGTGATGACGAGCAGGTCAGGCTGGTGGAGACCTACGCCAAGGAGGCCGGCCTCTGGGCCGATGCCCTGGTGGATGCCCAGTACGAGCGCGTGCTGCACTTCGACTTGTCGACCGTGGTACGTACCCTGGCCGGCCCCTCCAACCCCCATCGCCGCCTGCCGGTGGCCGAGCTGGCCACGCGCGGCATCGCGGTGGATCTGGACCGCGCCCGCGCCCAGGAGGCGGACGGCCTGCTGCCGGATGGCGCCGTCGTCATCGCCGCCATCACCAGTTGCACCAACACCAGCAACCCGCGCAACGTGATTGCCGCAGGCCTCTTGGCGCGCAACGCCAACAGGCTCGGCCTCACCCGTAAGCCCTGGGTCAAATCCTCCCTGGCCCCCGGCTCCAAGACAATCGCGCTTTACCTCAAAGAGGCGGGGCTGGACGACGAGCTTGCCGCACTCGGCTTCGGCGTGGTGGCCTTCGCCTGCACCACCTGCAACGGCATGTCCGGCGCCTTGGATCCTGCCATCCAGCAGGAGATCATCGATCGCGACCTTTACGCCACCGCCGTGCTGTCGGGCAACCGCAACTTCGACGGCCGCATCCACCCCTATGCCAAGCAGGCATTCCTCGCCTCCCCGCCGCTGGTGGTGGCCTACGCCATCGCCGGCACCATCCGCTTCGACATCGAGAAGGACGTGCTCGGGGTGGTGGACGGCAAGGACGTTCGCCTCAAAGACATCTGGCCGTCGGACGAAGAGATCGACGCCGTGGTCAAGTCCTCGGTGAAGCCGGCCCAGTTCCGTCAGGTCTACATTCCCATGTTCACCCTCGAGGAAGAGAACGGCCCCAAGGTGGCGCCCCTGTACGACTGGCGCCCCCAAAGCACCTATATCCGCCGCCCGCCCTATTGGGAGGGTGCCTTGGCGGGTGAGCGCACCCTCAAGGGGATGCGGCCGCTGGCGCTGCTGCCGGACAACATCACCACAGACCACCTCTCCCCCTCCAATGCCATACTGCGCAGCAGCGCGGCGGGTGAGTACCTGGCGAAGATGGGCCTGCCGGAGGAAGACTTCAACTCCTACGCCACCCACCGCGGCGATCACCTGACCGCCCAGCGCGCCACCTTCGCCAACCCCCAGCTGGTCAACGAGATGGCGGTGGTGAACGGCGCGGTGAAGAAGGGGTCGCTCGCCCGGGTCGAGCCGGAAGGCCGGGTGATGCGGATGTGGGAAGCCATCGAAACCTACATGGCGCGCAAGCAGCCGTTGATCATCGTCGCCGGCGCCGACTACGGTCAGGGCTCGTCCCGTGACTGGGCGGCCAAGGGGGTGCGGCTGGCCGGGGTGGAGGCCATCGCGGCGGAAGGTTTCGAGCGCATTCATCGCACCAACCTCATCGGCATGGGGGTGCTGCCGCTGGAGTTCAAGCCGGGCACCAGCCGCCTCACTCTTGGGCTGGACGGCACCGAGACCTACGATGTGGTGGGGGAGCGCCAGCCTCGCGCCGATCTCACCCTCGTTGTCCGCCGTCGCAGCGGCGAGGTGGTCGAGGTGCCCATGACCTGCCGCCTCGACACCGCCGAGGAGGTCTCGGTCTACGAGGCTGGCGGTGTGCTGCAACGCTTCGCCCAGGACTTCCTGGCGTCGACGGCGCAACAGGCGGCAAGCCAGGCCTAACGTCAAGACGGCAGCCCCCTGGCTGCCGTCTTCTATCCCGAACAAGCACGATCAGGACAACTTCTATGGCCCCACTCTCTTCGACTCACGCACCTCAAGTCAGAATCCCGGCCACCTATATTCGCGGCGGCACCAGCAAGGGCGTCTTCTTCCGCTTATCTGATCTGCCCGAGCGCTGCCAGGTGCCCGGCCCGGCCCGCGATGCGCTCTTCCTGCGGGTGATCGGCAGCCCCGACCCCTATTCGGCCCACATGGACGGCATGGGGGGCGCCACCTCCTCCACCAGCAAGTGCGTGATCCTCTCCAAGAGCAGCCAACCGGATCACGACGTGGACTATTTATACGGCCAGATAGCCATCGACAAGGCGTTCGTGGACTGGAGCGGCAACTGCGGCAACCTCTCCACCGCCGCGGGCGCCTTCGCCATCCACGCCGGGCTGGTGGATCCGGTCCGCATCCCCGACAACGGCACCTGCGTGGTGCGGATCTGGCAGGCCAACATTGGCAAGACCATCGTTGCCCATGTGCCGGTGACGAACCGTCAGGTTCAGGAGACAGGCGCGTTCGAGCTGGACGGGGTCACCTTCCCCGCCGCCGAAATCGTGCTGGAGTTTCTTGACCCCTCCGAGGATGGCGAGGACGGCGGCGCCCTCTTCCCCACCGGCAATCTGATCGATGAACTGGAGGTGCCGGGCATAGGCACATTAAAAGCCACCCTGATCAGCGCAGGTATCCCGACGGTGTTCGTCAACGCCGAAGATATTGGCTATGAAGGCACTGAGCTACGCGAGCAGATCAACGGCGACCCCGAGGCACTGGCCCGCTTCGAGCAGATCCGCATCGCCGGGGCCCTGCGCATGGGGCTAATCAAGACTGCAGAAGAGGCAGCGACCCGCCAGCACACGCCGAAAATTGCCTTCGTCGCGCCGGCGAAGGATTACCGCACCGCCAGCGGCAAGGAGGTGAAGGACGATGAGATCGATCTGCTGGTGCGGGCGCTCTCCATGGGCAAGCTGCATCACGCCATGATGGGCACCTGCGCCGTGGCCATCGGCGCCGCGGCGGCCATTCCCGGCACCCTCGTCAACCTGGCGGCCGGTGGCGGCGAGCGCGAGGCGGTGCGCTTCGGCCATCCCTCCGGCACCTTGCGGGTGGGGGCTGAGGCGCGGCAGATAGAGGGACAGTGGACGGTCACCAAGGCGGTGATGTCGCGCTCCGCCCGCATCCTGATGGAAGGCTGGGTGCGGGTGCCGGGGGATGCCTTCTAGCCCTTTCGCCACCGGCATGAAAGAGGCCCAAGCGATTGCCTGGGCCTCTTTGTGATGATGTTCACTTCAAGGAGTGATCTCCCCCTGGCCGCTGACGGGGCTGCTCCACCACTCATCCGCCTGTGGTTGCGGACGCGCCACGCACTCCACACGGCGCGGGATACTCTTCTTCGCATCGCCACCGATCAACCTCTTCACCTGGCCAGCCGGGCACTTGCCATCGTCCACATAGGCGACCTTCCCATAAGGGAGGATGCCCGGTGCAGGATCCTGACTCAGATAGGTGATGGGGGTCGGGGCAAGGACACTGCAACCCGACACCAGACCCACCAGCAACAGCGCCCCTGACAACACCACTCTCTTCCATATGACAACCATCTGCCACTCCCTGTCATGATCTGTTACATGCATCGGCACGCCTGCACCCATGCGCCCCTGACACCGGCAGTGTGCCAGCCATCCCCCCGGGCCGACAGCCATCCAGGGCGGCGCTGTGACGATTCCAGACACAGCAAGGACCGGCACAATCACAGGGCCCAGGCCTGGCTGACGGAGCACCTTCGCCCCCTTGTTCATGCGCAATACATCTTTGCTCTGGAATAGTAGGAGCCGACACAGTTGGGGGGCGCTTGAAATCAGCGCTCGTCATCCACACATTCAGTGCATACAATGCGTTAACGAAGCGGAATCTGCCGCCTCACCCCGGAAATCAAGAGGACATCAAGATGGATACCCGTTCTATCTACACTGGCACCCAGGGTGCCGTGCGCGACACCAACAAGGTGCTGCGCAATACCTATATGCTGCTCTCCCTCACTCTTGGCTTCTCTGCCGTGGTTGCCGGGGTCGCCACCGTCATGAACATGCCGCCCCTGCACTGGGCCATCTTCCTCATCGGTGTCTACGGACTGATGTTCCTGACCGAGAAGAACCGTGACAACGGCATGGGGCTGGTGTTCACCTTCGCCCTGACCGGCCTGATGGGCTACAGCCTGGGCCCCATCATCAACATGTACATGAACAATGGCGGCGGCGAGATAGTGATGACGGCCCTTGGCGGCACCGCGCTCACCTTCTTCGGTCTGTCGGCCTACGCCCTGACCACCAAGCGTGACCTCTCCTTCATCGGCGGCATGCTGTTCGTCGGTTTCTGGGTGCTGCTGGTGGCCATGGTCGCCAACATCTTCCTGCAGATGAGCGCCCTGAGCCTGGCCCTGTCCGCCATGTTCATGCTGTTCTCCTCCGGCGCCATCCTGCTGACCACCCAGCAGATAGTGCGCGGCGGCGAGACCAACTACATCTCCGCCACCGTGACCCTGTATGTCTCCATCTACAACATCTTCCTGAGTCTGCTGAGCCTGCTTGGCGGCAACCGCAACTAAGCGCTGTTTCTGATGAACAAAACCCCGCTACGGCGGGGTTTTTATTGTCCTCCTCCCCTGCTAGGGTGAAGGCGTCAGTACAAAACCGGTATGAAGAACCCGGCCCTGATTTGGATCAGGGCTCTTTCGTAGCCAACCGGCTATTCTCTCGCTTTCGATTCGCTCAAGGGTTGCATCTATCCCATGCCCATGGTTTCTGCCGATCTGCGGCACCGCTTACTGATTGCTCACGCTGCCGATGCCCCTGCACACAAGGACAGTGTTCCCCATGCCCATTGATCTCGCGGGCCTGCTGCGCCGCCTGCTGTCTGACAGCCATATCTACTTCGCCCTCAAGGTGCTGCTGGCCATCCTGGGGCTGCTCGCCTTCGCCCTGGCCACCGGCGACATCCAGCTCACCGTGCTGCTCTCCCTCGGGGTCGTGGCGGGCGCCATCGCCGAGACCGACGACAGCCTCTGGGGCCGGGTCAAGAACCTCGCCATGACGCTGGTCTGCTTCCTGTTCGCCTCCCTGTGCGTGCAGTACCTCTTCCCCACCCCCTGGCTGTTTGCCCTTGGGCTCGCGGGATCCACCTTCCTCTTCGTGATGGTGGGGGCGCTCGGGCAACGTTACGCCACCATCAGCTTCGGCTCCCTGCTCATCGCCATCTACACCATGCTGGGGGCCGCCAAGGCGCCGGATCTCTTCTACCAGCCGCTGGCGCTCGGCGCGGGCGCCCTCTGGTATGGCCTGGTGTCGCTGGTCTGGCTCTGGCTGCTGCCCTACAAGACGCTGCACGAGCAGCTCGCCCAGAGCTATTTCGCCCTCGGCCGCTACCTGCTGGAAAAATCCCGCTTCTTCCCGGCTGACGAGCACGGCGCCCAGGCCATTCGCCACAACCTGGCCCAGCTCAACATCAACCTGGTCAATGCCCTGAATCTGACCAAGACGGCGCTCAATGCCCGTCTCAGTACCCGCCATCAGGCGGCGCCCGAGCTCGCCGGCCTGCTGCGGCTCTACCTGCTGGCGCTGGAGATCCAGGAGCGGGCCACCTCCAGCCACTACCCCTACAGCAAGCTGGAAGCGGAGCTCAAGCAGGGCATCGTCCTCGACGGCTTCCAGGAGGTGTTCCTGCAGCTCTCGGAGGCGTGCCAGCGACTCGGTTACGCCATCCTGGTGCACAAGCCCTATGCCCATCACAAGCGCATCCACTGGACGCTGGAGGCCCTCGGCGATCAGCTGGAGTTCACCCATCTCAAGCAGCACTATCCCAAGACACTGCTGACGCCGATGAAGTTCCTGCGCCGCAACCTGGCCAGCATCAACGAGCTGCTGGCCAGCGCCGAGGAGCTGCAAAACCCCGCTGCCCCTCCTGCCAGCCTGCCGCCGCTCGCAAGGCCAGCCTCCTTGCCGCTGCTGACCCTGCTCAAGCAGCACCTGACCCCGAACTCCATGGTGTTTCGCCACGCCCTGCGACTGTCGCTGGGGCTGGTGGTGGGTTACGGCATACTGCAGGCCTTCAACCTGGACAAGGGCTACTGGATACTGCTGACGGTGCTGTTCGTCTGCCAGCCGAGCTACAGTGCCACCCGGCGCCGGCTGGTGCAGCGGATGCTCGGCACCTTCGCCGGCATCTTGATAGGCGTGCCCGTGCTCTGGCTCTTCCCCGAGCTGCACCTGCAACTGGGGATCATGGGGCTGGCCGCCTTCCTGTTCTTCACCCAGGTGCGCAGCAACTACAGCGCCGCCGTCTGCTTCATCACCCTCTACGTGCTGATGGCGTTCAACCTGCTGGACGGCATCGGCTTCGCCATCCTGGGGCCGCGCCTGCTCGATACCCTGCTCGGCTGCCTGCTCTCCTACGCCCTGGTGGCCTGGCTCTGGCCGGACTGGCAATACAAGCGGCTGCCGACCCTGATTGCCAACTCCCTCTCGGCCAACGCGCGCTATCTGTCGGCGGTACTCACCAGCCTGCACCGCCAGCGCGACGAGTCCCTCGACTACCGGGTGGCCCGCAAGTGTGCCCACCTGGCCGACAGCGAGCTGGCAATGGCCTGGCAGAGCATGCTGGTGGAGCCGAGCAAGCGCCGCCGCTTCCTCGATCTCTGCTTCACCCTCACCTGGCGCAACCACGCCCTGCTCTCCTACATCTCGGCGCTCGGGGCCCATCGGGACAGGCTGGAGCCCATCGAGGGCCTTGACGACATCAGCCGCCACATCAGCCATACCCTGGAGCGGGCCGCCGGCCATCTGGCGGGTGAGATACCGGCCCGACTCGAGGGACCATGCCCGGCCATCACCCCGGACAGCAGCGAGGAGCAGCTGATGCTGACGCAGCAGCTCACCCTCATCAGTCAACTGGCGGACGAGTTGCTGATGCTGGCCAACGACGGCCAGCTGCTCACCCGGCAAGGCAACGTCTGACGGGCGAAGAAAGCCACCAGTCCAGAGAACGCACACCGGGCGGGGCGACGGCCCTGCCCGGTGAATTATGCCCCCTGGCGCGTCTGCGCCGGTTGCTCGCCGAAGATCAAGGCGCTACCATGCCCGCCCAATCCCGACAGCCCGAGGAGCCTCCATGTCCGAGCACCCGTCCGAACACCATCAGCTGCATTTCAACGGCCAACTCATCGAGACCGATGCCAAAGGCTATCTGCGCCATAGCGAAGAGTGGAGCGAGGGGTTGGCGCTGGTATTGGCCGAGCAGGAGGGCATAGTGCTGGAGGAGCCGCACTGGGAAGTGGTGCGCTTCGTGCGGGCCTTCTATCTGGAGTTCAACACCTCCCCCGCCATCCGCGCCCTGGTCAAGGCGATGGAGAAACAGTACGGCCCGGAGAAGGGCAACAGCCGCTACCTCTACAAGCTGTTCCCCGAGGGGCCCGCCAAGCAGGCCACCAAGATCGCCGGCCTGCCCAAGCCGGTGAAGTGCATCTAAAGAGCTGCCCCGCGCCTCGCTGAGCGACCATCAATGGGAGCCAAAAAAATACCGCGCGAGGCGCGGTATTTTTGTGTTCGGCGTTCGTCAAACCTGCATCAGGGGTTGTAGGCCACCACGGAGCCGCTCAGCCCTGTCATCTGGCTTATCCTGCTCTGCATGCCCTGCAGCTTGGCCTTGGAGACATCCGGCCCGATAAAGACCCGGTTGATCTGCCCCTGCACCGGCGTTCTCGGCGAGGTCTGGGCCGAGTAGCCGGCCGCCCTCAGCTTGCCCACCAGGGCATTGACGCTGTCAGCATTCTTGAAGGCGCCGAGCTGCAGGATCCAGCTGCCCTGTGCCGGGGCTGCCGCCGCAGGTGCCGGCGTGACCGCCTGGGTCGTCATCTTGCTCGCGATGAGATCGTCCATAGACTTGATCTGGCCCGCCTGCGGCTTGCTCTCCACCGGCTTCTTCACCTCGACCGGCTTGGGCGGCACCGGCTTGGGCTTGGGTTGCTCCACCGGTTTCTTGGCCACTACCTCGGGCTTGGGCTTGGGCACGGGTTTGGGCTCAGGCTTGGCCGCAGTCTGGGTCGCTGGCTGTGCCTGGGCGGCAGCAGAGGCCTGATTGGCAGCCAGAGTCACCGTATCCCCGATCTCTTCCACCTGCCATTGGGTGGCGGCAGAGGCCTGCTGCTGGCTCGCCAGGTGATCAGCCGGCAGGGTACTGGCGGCAGAGACCTGCAAGGCGGGCTTGGCGGGCTCGAGCTCAGGGCGCAGCGGGATCTTGGCAAACGCCTCCTCCTTCTGCTCCAGCTTGTTGCCGTCCATCAGATCCGGCAGAAAGATGACAACCAGGGCGACCAGGATGACGGTCCCCACCAATCTATTTTGAAACTTCGAAGCCAAGTTAATTTCCACCCATGTTGCTTAGAACCTGCTGCTTTTTATGGACAACGATGATGGCCGGATTCATCAGGCCGGCTGCCCGGCCAGCACATCGGCGACAGTGTAAAACGAACCAAAGACGATAACCATATCATCAGGACTCGATGCGGCCATGGCGGCACCATAAGCCGCACTCACGCCGTCAAAGGTCGCCGCCGATCCCTGTCCGTCCCCGAGGGCAGCGGCAAGCTGCTCTGCAGTGGCGGCGCGCGGGCCGGTGAGGCTCGCCAGGAACCACTGGTCGATGAGGCCGTCGAGTTCGGCCAGCGACCCTGCCATGTCCTTGTCCTTGAGCATGCCGACCACGGCGCGGCGCTTGCCCTTGCAGGGGATCTGGCGCAGCTGGCTCGCCAGATAAGCCGCCGAATGGGGATTGTGGGCCACATCGACGATAACCAGGGGGTCGTTTTGCAACTGCTGCATCCGCCCCGCCAGCCGGGCATTGGCCAGCCCGTCACGGATGGCAGACTCAGGCAGTGGCAAGCCGAGGGATTCCAGCGCCGCCAGCACGGTGACCGCGTTCATCAGCGGCAGGGCCGGTTTGGGCAGCCCCAGCCAGTGGTTCAGGCCGTGGTAATCCCAGCCGGAATCCTGCTCATCGCCGTGGAAGTCGCGGCCGACCTGGCGCAGGCAGGCGCCGAGGCGCGCCGCTTCGCTGGCGATGGTGGTCGGCGGATTGGGCTCCCCGCTGATGGCGGGTTTGCCCGCCCGATACACCCCGGCCTTCTCCACCGCTACCGCTTCGCGGGTATCGCCGAGCCAGTCGCAGTGATCCAGCGCAATAGAGGTGATCATGGACACATCGGATTCCACCACATTGGTGGCATCCAGCCGACCGCCCAGCCCCACTTCCAGCAGCAGCACGTCGGGGGCGGCGCGACAGAAGAGCCACAGGCCCGCCAGGGTGGCGAACTCGAAGAAGGTCAGCGCTATCTCGCCGCGGGCCGCTTCCACCTCGGCAAAGGCGGCGCAGTGCTCGTTGTCAGAAAGCTCGGCCCCGTCGATGCGCACCCGTTCGGTAAAGCGCAGCAGGTGCGGCGAAGAGTAGACCCCCACCTTGTAACCTGCGGCCATCAGTATGCTGGCGGCCATGGCGCAGGAGGAGCCCTTGCCGTTGGTGCCCGCCACCGTGATCACCTTGAACGGCAACTGGGTAAGACCCATGCGCCGGGCAACGGCGCCGACCCGATCCAGACCCATGTCGATGTTGACCGGGTGGATCTGTTCCAAATAAGAAAGCCAGTCGACCAGCGACCGGCTTTGAGATTGTTGCATGTGCGAACTCATGTTCAGTCTTCGATGACCTGAGTGTTCATCAGTTTGGCCAGCAGGCCGGCCAGACGGTTGCGCATTTCGCGGCGGTCGATGATGAGATCGATGGCGCCCTTCTCCAGCAGAAACTCAGAGCGCTGGAAGCCTTCCGGCAGCTTCTCGCGCACTGTCTGCTCGATGACGCGGGGACCGGCGAAGCCGATCAGCGCCTTGGGCTCGCCCACGTTGATGTCACCCAGCATCGCCAGACTGGCGGAGACGCCCCCCATGGTGGGGTCGGTCAGCACGGAGATGAAGGGCAAACCCGCCTTGGTGAGCCTGTCGAGCGCCGCACTGGTCTTGGCCATCTGCATCAGGGAGAACAGCGCCTCCTGCATCCGCGCCCCACCGGAGGTGGAGAAGCAGACCAGGCCGCGACCTTCCTTGATGCTCTCCTCGACGGCGCGCACGAAGCGGGCACCGACCACGGAGGACATGGAGCCACCGATGAAGGAGAACTCGAATGAACAGGCGACGACCGGTACCCCCTTGAGGGTCCCCTTCATCACCACCAGCGCATCTTTTTCTCCCGTCTCTTTCTGAGCGGCAGACAAACGATCCTTGTAGCGCTTGGAATCCTTGAATTTCAAGATGTCCTGCGGCTCCAGCTCGGCACCGATCTCGGTGCGGCCCTGCTCGTCGAGGAAGCTCTCGAGGCGGGCGCGGGCGCTGATCCGCATATGATGATCACACTTGGGGCACACTTCGAGATTGCGCTCCAGTTCTGCCCGGTAGAGCACCTGTTCGCAAGCGGTACACTTGGTCCACACCCCTTCCGGAATGTTGTGACGACGCGGTGTAGTGATCTTGCTCTTGGGAAGGATCTTCTCAAGCCAGCTCATGGAATTCCTTAATGCTTTTGTGCCTGACAAAACGCATCGGGCCTTGATTGTTCAATGACTTACGGCTCGATGGCAATAAATGACGGATCATTAAACCACAAATTTTCGGGCCCAGTTACTAAAAACTGGTCGTACCCGGTGCCGAGTCCGGCAGCCACAGCGGGCCAAGCGGCAACTGCGGCAGGGCAAACTCTGCCGGGTAGTCCACGTCCACCAGATAAAGCCCCCCCGCCTTGGCGGTCGGCCCCGCCAGGTTACGATCCCTGGCCGCCAGCACCTCGGCTATCCACTCCACGGGTTTGAGTCCCTGCCCCACCAGCAGCAGGGAGCCGGTGATGTTGCGCACCATGTGGTGCAGGAAGGCGTTGGCCTTGATATCGAGCACTATGTAGGGGCCGGAGCGGCTGACGCACAGGTGGGTCACGTTGCGCCAGGGGGTGTTGGACTGGCAGGCGATGGCGCGGAAGGTGCTGAAGTCATGCTCACCCAGCAGGCTCTGGCCCGCCTGGTGCATCAGGTCGGCATCTATGGTCTCGTGATAGTGGCTGACGCCGCTGCCGAGGATGGCCGGGCGGAAGTTGTGGTTGTAGATGACATAACGGTAGCGACGGGCGGTGGCGCTGAAGCGGGCGTGGAAGCTCTCGTCCACCTCCTTGACCCAGCGCACGGCAATGTCCGGCGGCAGGTTGGAGTTGAGCCCCAGGGTCCAGGCGCCCTCGGCGCGGTTCGCCTCGGTATCGAAATGGATCACCTGACCGGTGGCGTGCACCCCGGCATCGGTACGACCGGCGCACTGGATGGAGACGGGGTGGTTGGCGATGCGGCTGAGGGCTTTTTCCAGTTCGGCCTGCACGCTGATCACTTCGCGCTGACGCTGCCAGCCGAAATACCGGCTGCCGTCGTATTCAATACCTAGGGCAATTCGCATGGATGAATCTTGTCTTGTGGGGAAAGGATGAAAGAAACGGGCCGGATTATACGCCCTTGGGCCCAAAAGTCCCAGACCGGGCAGGCATCCCGTGCCAGTGGCCAACATGAAAAAGGGCAGCCCGCGGGCTGCCCTCTGTGTTGATCACCGGCAAAGGGGATCACCCCAGGCGCCTGAGGAGCTTCTCGGCTTCGCTGCGCTGGTGCTCGCTGCCTTGGGCCGCCGCCTCTTGCAGCAGTTCGCGGGCACTCTCCTTGTCGTCGATCTCGAGGTAGGCGCGGGCCAGATCCAGCTTGGCCCCCACGCCGCCGTCATCGGCATCCACATCGAACCCGGTGGATTCCGGCAACACCTCGGGGAAGCCATCCAGCCCCACGTCCAGGGAGAAGCCCTGGTAGGGCTCCTGCTCCGAGCTGCTGGCGTTGGCCTCGGCCAGCAGCTTGTCTATCTCCACGTAGTCGTTCGCCTGCGCCTGCTCACGAGGCGTCAGATCGCCCTGATGGTGCTCCACCTCGGTGAAGGCATCCTCGAAGTCCGCCAGGGCCAGCTCGTTGGGATCCCAGGCCGGCGCCGCCGGCTTGGTGGGCTCCAGCCCGAGTTCAGCCAGCATGTCATCGATATCATCCTTGCCATAGGCGTCGTCGCCTCGGGCAGCGGTGTCGGTGGCAGGCTCCTGGAAGCCGGTCTCGAGATCGCTGAGATCAAAGTTGGCGAGTTCCGTATCCCGCTGGCTTCGGCTCTGCTCCTGCGCCAGGCTCAGATCGGCCTCGAGATCGGCGTCCAGCTCGGCAAACAGGGCCGCTTGCAGCTCCTCCTCGCTCATGATCTCGTCGCTGGCCCGGGCTCTGGCATCGGACTCGCCGGAGAGATCAAGCTCAGGGGCCGAAGGCAGATCAAAGTCTCCGTCGAGAGCCAGATCGAGCTCGGGCACCAGATCCGGATCGCGGTTGGCCGTCGTCACCGCAGGCTCCACATCGAAGGCGGACAGGGCCACCTCGTCATCGCTGAAGATGACGTCAGTGGAGGCATTTACCCCCTCCTGGCTGCCATTGCCAGCCGGCCCATTGAGATCCGCCATGGGGTGCATGGGTTCGTCATCGGCGATGCCGACCGTCATCAACTGGTCAAACTCGCTGCTCTCCTCCCCCATCACCATGGAGGTGGACTCGGACAGGCTCTTTTCCTGCTCTTCCAATTCGCGGCGGGCGCGGGCACGCAGCCAGAGCGTCACCAGCGCCAACACCAGCAGCACGGGCAGCAGGATGATCATGGCGAGGTTCAGCGGCGAGGCGAGCAGTTCCATTACCCAGTTCTGCTTGGGCTCGGGGGCCACCACGGGCGGTACCGGCTTGGCCTTGAGTTCTGCCACCTCTTTTTGCAGTGCAGTCTGATCCTGCAACTGGGCCTTGAGGGTCTCCACCTCTTCTGTCAGGGCTTGCAGGCGCAGCTTGAGCCTGTGGTTCATCTCGGTAACCTGACCGAGCTGGGCGTTGGCATCTTCCAGCGCCAGCGCCATCTCGGTGGAGGGTTTGCCCACCACGGTCGCGGCACTGATCGGCAAGGGGGCCGGGGCAGCGGTCGGCGCGGCGGTACTCGCCACCGGGACTGCTGCCTTGGCGATCGCCGTCACCTCGGTCGCCGCCTGGGGTGCACTCACCTTAGGGGCGGCCGTCGGAAGGGGGGCCGCCTTGGCCACGGCCTTGACCGGCGCGCTGGCGGCCGGCTTGGTCGCCACCGGATGGATCTGCTTCTCGGCCAGGTATTTGGGGCTCAGCCCCTTCCAGCTGGCGTTGTCGCTGTTGAAGCGGCGGCGGGCCTCGGCGTCCGTGATGCGGCCCGCCTCGGCGGCGCTTGGCAGCAGAATGCGGGATCCCACCAGGATGTGGTTGATGTTGCCGTCGGCAAAACTGCGGGGATTCTTGTCATAGATCGCCACCATGGTCTGGTAGACGGTCACCCGGTTGGAGGGGCGATGCTTGCTCGCCAGGCTCCAGAGGGTATCGGTAGAACGAACAGGGCCATAGCTGCCCGCCGCCGCGCTGGGCGCCTGACGCACTATGGGCTGAGCCCTGGCAACAGGCTGGGCCGGCGCCACGGGCTGGGCCTGAGGTTGAACGACAGGAGGCGCGGCACCGTCCGGGCCCTTGAGCTCGACAAAGAAAGGCTCTCGCCCCGCCTCGTCGGCATGAGCCGTGCCCAGAAGACCCAATGCGAGTAGCGTTGCCAGCGTTATGCGGGAATGTCCCATATTCGTTCCTTCGTATGATGGCCCTATCACATTGAAAAATCTGGATAGTTACCCCAAAACAATCGGCTCAATATAAATCAGCCGCCGGTCTCAAGCCAGCGATCCGACACATTTTGCGTCCGGCGTCTATCAGGCGCGAACCCGATCCACACCAGATGTGAGTCCCAGACGTGAACCCGAGTGTAGAAAAAAACCTAGTCCACTGATATCACGCGACATTCTTAAAACCGGAGAGTGCGCCCCCGGTCACATCCCGGAACCCTGGCTCACCTCCTCGGGCGGGGTTCCCTCCCCGCCACTGGCCGCAAAACGGCCTCAGAGGTAGTCGCGCACCAGCAGCTCGGCGATCTGCACGCTGTTGGTCGCCGCGCCCTTACGAACGTTATCGGCCACGATCCACATATTGATACCGCTCGGATGAGAAATATCCTGGCGTACCCGGCCGACCAGTACCTCGTCCTTGCCGGTGGCGTCGCGCACCGGGGTCGGGTAGTCGGCATCGTCGTCAAACAGGGTGACGCCGGGGGCATTGCGCAGCAGCTCCTTGACTTGCTCTGCGTCCAGCGGCTGGTGCAGCTCGACGTGGACCGCCTCGGCGTGACCGTAGAACACCGGCACGCGCACGCAAGTGGGGTTCACGGCGATGCTGGCATCCCCCAGGATCTTCTGGGTCTCCCACACCATCTTCATCTCTTCACGGGTGTAACCGTTGTCGGTGAAGCTGTCGATCTGCGGGATCAGGTTAAAGGCGATCTGCTGCGGATAGATAGTCGGCTCCACCGGACGGCCGTTGAGCAGATGGGCGGTCTGGCCGGCCAGTTCGCTCACCCCTTCCTTGCCAGAGCCGGAAACGGACTGGTAGGTCGCCACGTTGATGCGGGCTATGCCCACCTCGTCCTGCAGGGGCTTGAGGGCAACCAGCATCTGGATGGTGGAGCAGTTGGGGTTGGCGATGATGTTGCGGTTGCGAAAATCCGCCAGGGCCTCCGGGTTCACTTCCGGGATCACCAGGGGAATGTCTTCGTCATAACGGAAGCAGGAGGTGTTGTCGATGACGATGCAGCCCTGCTCGGCCGCGATGGGCGCCCACCTGGCCGAGACCTCGGCACCGGCGGAGAAGAGCGCGATCTGCACCTGGCTCCAGTCAAACTCCTCGACATCCTTGATCTCGATGTTCTTGCCGCCAAAGCGCACGGTATCGCCAGCGCTGCGGCTGGAGGCCAGGGGGTAGAGGGTGGCGACCGGGAAGGCGCGCTCCTCCAGGATCTCGATCATGGCCTGACCTACGGCGCCGCTCGCGCCCAGTACAGCTACGTTGAATTGTTGACTCACTGATGTTCTCTCCTGTGATATTGCCCGCCGATGAGGCCGACCGGGTCGGCATCAGGGGTGGCAGGCGTGATCTGTCTGATGGTCGGCCGGCAGGGTGCCGGGCCGAAACGGAGGGCCCCGATCCGATGATCGGAGCCCCCGCATGAATTCCGGTTTATTTTGGCGAGATGGCAAAACCCAGTCGGGCCAGCCTGTCGCAGGCAAAGGGGCCCTTCAGGTGCAAGGAGGAGAGCTCGCGCCGCTCCGGGTAGTCCTTGCGCTGCCCATCGAAGCTGCCGGGCAACCCGATCCGGTTGCGAAAGCGGGCATCGTCCCGGCGCACGTCATAAATCAGATGCACCAGCTGCTTGATCAACCCCTGATCGGCGGGCTGACCCGGCGTCAGCTCGCGCACCTCGGGGGCGGGCAGCAGGGATTGCAGATCCTGGCGCGCCGTGCGCCCCAGCTGCTGGCAGAGCGCCTGATAGAGCATCCAGGTGCCGCGAGCCTTGCCCTCCAGGCTGTAGCCGGCGATGTGCGGGGTCGCGAGTTCGGTATGGGGCACCAGGGCGGCGAGCGGCTCGGGCTCCCCTTCCCACACATCCATCACCAGCTTGAGCGGCGCCTGGCTCTGCTGGCGGGCGAGCAGGGCCTGGTTGTCCCACACCTCGCCTCGGGAGGCATTGATGAGGATCTGCCCGGCCGGACGGGCGGCTATCTCCCGCTGCCCCAGCAGGTGGAAGGTGACATCGTCCCCGGAGCGGGTCAGTGGCACATGGAAGCTGACGATGTCGGCCCCAAGCGCCGTCTGATAATCGACAAAACCTGCACCGCCCTCAGTGCACGCCCGCGGCGGATCGCAGCGCAGCACCCGCATGCCGAGCGCCTCTGCCTTGCCCGCCACGCACTCCCCTGTGTTGCCGGCGCCGATGACGGCGAGGCTCATCTGATCGAGGCTGAGCTCATGGCGCTCCGCCAGCACCAGCAGGGCCGAGAGCACATAGTCGCCCACCGAATACTTGTTGCAGCCGGGGGCACTGAAGAAGGGGATGCCCCGTTCGGCCAGGAGAGCGGTGTCGATGTGATCCGTGCCTATGGTGGCGGTGCCGACGAAGCCGAGCCGCGGGCAGCTGGCGAGCAGCCCGGCATCGACCCGGGTCACCGAGCGCACCAGCAGCACGTCGGCATCCTGCAGATCCGCCGCCCCTATCTGCCGCCCGGGCAGGGGCACGACTTCGCCAAATTCGGCAAACAGCTCGCAGGCATGGGGCATATTTTCATCAACGACGATCTTCATCCGCTCTCTTCTCATCCACAACCGGCCACAGGCGCGCCATTCTAGCCCAAACGCATCGAATTTTCAGAGGCTTGTTCTCGGGTTGTCATGGACAAAGAGTGCGCCGCTCTCTTGGAGCCACAGGAAGCCAGAGTATCGAAGCGGGCTCCCGGGCATCCATGGATGAGGCGCGGCACTCATATGTAACAACATGTTGCCCTCGCCTTCCCTGCCTTGACCAGGGGGGCCATGCTGGCACAATGACGCCTCTTTATCATCCGCCCCTGTCATGCGCACCTGTTATGAGCCCTCCCATGCCGACTCATGCCTCTTCGTTGCCACGCAGCCTGGTGCTTGGTTTCAACGCCATACTGCTGCTGCCGCTGCTGCTGCTCGTCTGCCTGCCCTGGCAGCCCTTCATGACGAGTGCCCTGCAATCGGACTGGCTCTGGTGGCCCTACGCCCTCACCCGCATGGTGGACCTGCCCGGCCTTGCCATCACCATCGCCGCCCTGCTGCTGCTGACCCGACACAAGCTGACGCTCGGCCACACCGCCCTGCTGGCCCTCGCGGGCGCCTTCTTTACTACGCTGGCGAGCGACTGGATCATCAAGAGCCTGATCAAGCAGCTGACCGAGGAGCCAAGGCCCTATCTGCTCTGGCTGGAGAGCCAGGAGCTTATCCCCGCCATCCGCCAGTTTTATTCTGGCAGCAGCGCGCTTCGCAGCGAACAGATCCATGCCGCGACCCAGTTGCTGGCGCTGCCCGCCTGGCTCGGCCACCACTGGCAGACGGAGGTGAACTACGCCTTCCCCTCCGGCCACAGCATCGCCGCCATGAGTCTGGCCCAGTTCTTCGGGCTGATCTGGCTGGCCCGGGCCCCCGCCGGGGTCTGGCTGCTGCCGCTCTGGGCCATCGGCATCGGCCTGTCGCGCACCCTGATCGGCATGCACTGGCCCCTGGACGTGCTGGCGAGCGCCCTGCTTGGCAGCCTCACCGCCCTCGTGGCCGCCCGCTGGTGGTTGCGCCATTACTGACCTCCCAAATAAAAAACGGGCACCCTGGTGCCCTTTTTTTATCGCAGGTGCTGCCCTCAGCCCTGGCTCTGCTCTCAGCTCTGGCTCTGCCAGCCCTGGGGGTATTTGTAGCCGACGAAGCGTTTGGCGGCATAGGCCTTGAACTCGGGGGAGTTGTAGGCCGCCGCCACATCCTTGGCGAACGGTTTGTCCGCATCGGCCCCTTTGACCACCACCCAGTTGATGAAGTCATAGCTGCGTTCCAGGAAAAGACCCGTGCTGAACGGGATCCCGCTCGAGGCGGCGAAGTTGCCGTTGATGACGGAGAAGTCCACGTCTTCACGGGAGCGGGGCAGTTGCGCCGCCTCCAGCAACACCAGCTTGATGTCGTGGGGGTTCTTCACCACATCGAATTCACTCGCCTTGAGGGGGTTGATCCCCTCTTTGAGGGTCAGCCAGCCCAGGTCCTGCAGCATCAGCAGGGCCCGCGCCTGGTTGGTGGGGTCGTTGGGAATGGCGACGGTGCTGCCCTCTTTCAGGGCCTTGAGATCCCCCAGCTTGCCGGCGTAGAGCCCCATTGGGCCGGTCGGTACCTGGGTAATGGGTGCCAGGGAGAGGCCCCTGTCTTTGGAGAAGCTCTCCAGATAGGGCTTGTGCTGGAAGCAGTTGACGTCCAGCGACCCGTCCGCCAGGGCGATGTTGGGGGTCACGTAGTCGGTGAACTCCACCAGTTTGACCTTGTAACCCTTGGCTTCCAGCTGCGGCTTGATGGAGTCGGTTACCATGTCGGCGAAGTCCCCGACCGTGGTGCCTATCACTATCTCTTTCTTCGCCTCATCGATGGCAAAGGCGGACAGCGGCAGGCTGCTGGCGAGCAGCGCGAGGGCGGAGAGGGTGAAGAAGGAACGACGCTGCATAGAAACTCCCTGTCGAAATGATCATCAAAATGGTGGGGCCGCGGGTGTCATCATGAAGGCCGACACCACAACCATCTAGCCATCCAAACGGCTATATAGAGACACCATAACAGAGCTTTTTCCCTTCGCCAAGCAACAAAACCGGGCAAGCTTGGCCAAAGAGAGGCAAAACCCATCCGGCCCCTGGATGAGAAATCTTTGACAGAGCACGCAGTTATGCTGCTTGCACTCTCCCCGCTTGACGCAAAACCGGCTTATTGTGGTCATTCGATACCCATCATCACGGGATCCGATCAGGGTGCCAAGAGCCTGCTCAGCCCACAGACAGAACAAGGAGTGACAGTGTTCGATCATGTTGAAATCAAGGTGGTGCGCGTCGACGACTGCCGACGCTTCTATGCAACCGTGCTGGCGCCCCTCTTGATAGCACTCAAATGGGCAGACAAAGACGCCGCAGGTTTCGGCCGCGTTGGTCACGACAAGGTGGGCTTCCTGATAGAGCGGGGCGAACAGGGTGCCCCCTGCCATCTCGCCTTCGCGGCAAGCAGCGCAGCGCAGGTGGATGAGTTTCATCAGGCTGGCGTCAGGGCCGGCTTTGTCTGCAACGGGCAGCCGGGGCTGCGCCCCCACTATGCCCCCAATTACTACGCCGCCTTCCTGCGCGATCCGGACGGCAACAACATAGAGGCCCTGGCCTACCTTGACCCCCCTGGTATGGCGAGCGCGTGAAGAGGCGCCGTGCAGCTTGTCAGCAGGAGCCCGGCGTCTTTGAGCTCGGGGCCGGGAAGCTCGCCACAAACAAAGGAGAAAATCATGCTTGAAAACCGCGACACCGGCCTGCTGGTGGTCGATATCCAGGGCAAGCTGGCCCGCCTGGTGGAGGGGAGCGAGTCGCTCATCGCCAACACGGCCCGGCTGGTGCAGGGAGCCAAGGCGCTGGACCTGCCGGTCATCTGGCTGGAGCAGAACCCGGACAAGCTCGGCGCCACAGTGCCCGAGTTGCAGCCGCTGCAGGCGGGCACCCTTGTGCTGGCCAAATACAGCTTCGGCGCCCTGGGGGAGCCCGCCGTGGCGACCACGCTGGCCGAGAGCGGGGTCGGCCACTGGCTGGTGTGCGGCATTGAGGCCCATATCTGCGTCTACCAGAGCGTGCTGGGGCTCTTGGCGAGCGGCGCCCGGGTCTCTCTGGTGGTGGATGCGGTGTCATCCCGCACTGCCGCCAACCGGGAGCTCGCCATCGGCCAGCTGGCGGCCCGGGGCGCATCCCTCACCTCGGTGGAGATGTGTCTCTACGAGCTGATGGGGGATTGCCGCCATCCGGCGTTTCGCCAGATCCTCTCCCTGGTGAAGTGACCGTCATGATGGACAATATGGCGCCCTTTATGTTTGGTCTGTACGCCCTCCAGATCGCACTTGCCGTGACCATACTCGGCATCGTGGTGACGCGCCGCTACCTGGGTTGGCTCTGTATGGGCGCAGTTCTCTTCTATGCGATCTGGTGGCTGCTGCTCGGCTATCCCCCACTCGTACCCCTGGATTGGTCAGACTACTCAAACTAGCTCCCTTCCCCCCAGCCGCTCCTGCAGATAGCGATAACCCCCCACGCCGTTTGACACGAAGCTCAGCCGGTGGGTGAGGCCGGGGGGCGCATCCTCGGGGTGATGGGAGACGAACAGCAACTGGGTACCTTCCCCTATGAGGCGCACCACCATCTCCCGCACCAGGTGGCGGTTCAAGGGATCCAGCCCCTGCAGGGGCTCGTCCAGGATGAGCAACGGCGGATGCTTGACCAGGGCCCGGGCGATGAGCACCAGGCGCTGCTGGCCGAAGGAGAGGGAGTGAAAGGGCTGCGCCCCCTGCTCCTTTAGCCCCAGCAGGAGCAGCCACTGGTCGGCGAGCGCCAGCTGGCGATCCCCCGGGTGGGTATAGAGGCCGATGGAGTCATAAAAGCCGGAGAGGACCACCGCCTGCACCGAGCAATTGACGCGATAGTCCAGATGCAGGGCCGGGCTCACCAGGCCGATGTGGCGCTTGATCTCCCAGATGCTCTCGCCACTGCCCCGGCGCACTCCGAACAGGCGCAGATCATTGCTGTACCCCTGCGGATGATCCCCTGTGATGAGGGCGAGCAGGGTCGACTTGCCGGCACCGTTGGGCCCCACCAGTTGCCAGTGCTCTCCCTCCTCTATGGTCCAGTCGAGCCCGTCGATGATGACCTGCTCCCCGTAGGCGACGCGCAAGGCGCGCATCTGTACCCGGGGGCCGGCGGGCAGGGGCGTGGGCACCACAAGCGGAGGGGGCAGCTGCGGGCTCTGCCCCTCGGCGCGCGCCAGCTGGGCCACCTCCCGGCTGCAGAGCACGGCATCGCGCTCCTCCGCCAGCAGCAGGCGGCGTTCGCCGAGCAGGCCGAGGTGAGTGGCGAAGGGCGGGATCTCGTCGAAACGGTTGACGATCACCACCAGGCGCTGCCCCTCGCTCACCAGGTGCGCCAGCAGCGACATCAGGGAGACCCTGGCCCCCTGATCCAGCCCATCAAAGGGCTCGTCCAGCACCAGCAGCTCGGGTCGCCCCAGCAGGGCGCGGGCCAGCAGCAACTTGCGCCCCTCCCCGCTCGAAAGATAGCGATAGGGGCGCTCCCACAGGGACTCGATGCCGAAGCGCGCCAGCAGCGATCGGGCTTGCACCTCCTCTCCCCCCGTCTCCAGCATCAGGGTCGACACCCGATAGCCCGCTTCCTCCTCTTCCCCCAGCATGTCGGTGTTGCGCCGCTGCCAGTCCAGCTCCCCCAACTGCTGCTGCGACTCGAAGGAGAGGCGCACGGCCCTCACCCGGCCAGTCACCTCCCCTGCACGGACGGCCAGCTCGCCGCACAGGGCGTAGGCCAGCGCCGTCTTGCCGCTGCCATTGCTGCCGACGAAGGCCCAGCAGTCCTGCGGGGTGAGACAAAGTTCTGGAATAACCAGAGTGTGATGGCCATGAAGGGCCAGGGCGGCGGATTGCCACTGCAATGAGGTCATGGGGTCGTCCTGTGATTCGTGCGGAGCACCTTGCTCCCTCTCCCTTGTACCAGAAAATTGCGCTATCAAAAAAACGGCGCCCTTGCGGCGCCGTGTCATTGAAAAGCGGGGGACGGGCTTAGCCAGCCTTGTGTTGTTCGGCCAGATAGAGCCAGGTGTCGACCACGGTATCCGGGTTGAGGGACACAGAGTCGATCCCCTGCTCGACCAGCCAGGCGGCGAAGTCCGGGTGATCGGACGGCCCCTGGCCGCAGATACCCACGTACTTGCCCGCCTTGCGGGCGGCGGTGATGGCCATGGCCAGCAGTGCCTTGACCGCCTCGTTGCGCTCATCGAACAGGTGGGCGATGAGGCCCGAATCCCGATCCAGCCCCAGGGTCAACTGGGTCATGTCGTTAGAACCGATGGAGAAGCCGTCGAAGTGCTCGAGGAACTTGTCCGCCAGCAGGGCATTGGAGGGCAGTTCGCACATCATGATGACTTTCAGGCCCCGCTCGCCGCGGCGCAGGCCGTTCTCGGCCAGGATCTCCACCACCTGCTCAGCCTCACCGACGGTGCGTACGAAGGGGATCATCACCTCGACGTTGGTCAGGCCCATGACGTCGCGCACCCGTTTCATCGCCTCGCATTCGAGGGCGAAGCAGGGACGGAAGCTGTCGGCGATGTAGCGGGAAGCGCCACGGAAGCCGATCATGGGGTTCTCTTCGTGGGGCTCGTAGCCGCGCCCCCCCACCAGGTTGGCGTATTCGTTGGACTTGAAGTCCGACATCCGCACGATGACCCGCTCCGGCCAGAAGGCGGCGGCCAGGGTGGCAATGCCTTCACTCAGCTTGGCCACATAGTATTCACGGGGGCTGTCGTAACCCGCGATCATCTTGGTGATGGTGGCCTTGAGCTCGGGGGTCTGTTGGTCGAATTCCAGCAGGGCCTTGGGGTGCACACCTATCATACGGTTGATGATGAACTCGAGCCGCGCCAGCCCCACACCGGCATTGGGCAACTGGGCAAAATCAAATGCCCTGTCCGGATTGCCGACGTTCATCATGATCTTGATGGGCAAGGGCGGCATATTGCCCACTTCGGTCACCGCTACGTCGAAGTCGAGCTCGCCGTCGTAGATGAAGCCGGTGTCCCCTTCCGCGCAAGAAACCGTGATGAGCTGACCTGCCTCGATGCGGTCGGTGGCATCGCCACAGCCGACCACGGCCGGGATGCCCAGCTCACGGGCGATGATGGCGGCGTGACAGGTACGCCCACCCCGATTGGTGACGATGGCGGAGGCCCGTTTCATGATGGGCTCCCAGTCCGGGTCGGTCATGTCGGTGACCAAGACATCGCCGGGCTGTACCTCGTCCATCTGGCTGATGGAGCTGATGACCCGCGCCGGGCCCGACCCAATCTTGTGGCCGATGGCGCGCCCCTCGATCAACACCTTGCCAGATTGCTTCAGGGCAAAGCGTTCGAGCGTGTTCGCCTCCTGGCGGCTGCGTACGGTCTCCGGGCGCGCCTGGACGATGTAGAGCTGACCGTCCTGACCATCCTTGGCCCACTCGATGTCCATCGGGCGGCCGTAGTGCTGTTCGATGATGAGGGCTTGCTTGGCCAGCGCCATCACCTCCTCGTCCGTGATGCAGAAGCGGTTGCGCTCGGCCTCCACGGTGTCGACGATCTTCACCTGACGGCCGTGACCGGCGTCCTCGGAATAGGTCATCTTGATGAGCTTGGAGCCCAGCGTCTTGCGCACCACCGCGGGGCGACCAGCCTTGAGGGTCGGCTTGTGCACATAGAACTCGTCCGGGTTGACGGCCCCCTGCACCACCATCTCCCCCAGGCCCTGAGCACCGGTGATGAAGACCACGTCGTTGAAGCCGGACTCGGTATCCAGGGTGAACATGACGCCGGAAGCGGCGAGATCAGAGCGCACCATGCGCTGCACCCCGGCGGAGAGCGCCACCCCTTTGTGATCGTACCCCTGATGCACCCGGTAGGAGATAGCGCGATCGTTGAACAGGGAGGCAAACACATGCTTGATGGCGGTCATGACGGCATCAATGCCGCGCACGTTGAGGAAGGTCTCCTGCTGACCGGCGAAGGAGGCATCCGGCATGTCCTCGGCGGTGGCGGAGGAGCGGACCGCAAAGGAGGCTTCAAGCCCGGCGCTCAGCTTATCGTAGGCAGCACGCACGGCCTGCTCCAGCGCGGGCTGGAAGGGGGCATCCACCACCCAGTCACGGATCTGCTGGCCGGCCTTGTTGAGGGCGGCGATGTCGTCCACGTCCAGGCTGTCGAGCAGGTCGTGGATCTTGCCGTTGAGGCCGCTTAACTCCAGAAACTCGTTAAACGCAAAGGCGGTGGTCGCAAAACCGCCCGGTACGGACACGCCGGCACCGGAGAGGTTGCTGATCATCTCGCCAAGGGATGCATTCTTGCCGCCGACGCGCTCTACGTCCTGCATACCGAGCTGTTCGTACCAAAGTACGTACTGTTGCATTTGCATGTCTCCAGGTTGGTGGGCCAGGGTGTCAACGCACCTGCTGTGCCAAGTCGTGTGTTTTTGTTAGTGTCTGTTGCCAACGACCATGAAAACGTTTTCTACTTATTGTCAAAAAAATCCCCGAGCAAGAGTTGAGGATGGCCGTTTGACACAGGCATTCTACAATACCGACACAAAAAGGTAACGACTCAGGTTTGCAAGCGAGTTCACAACTTGGGAATGGCAGACCTGTTGACAAAAGAGATATGGTTTCGAGAGATACTTAATGCTCTCAACCCCCCAGGAGCACACCACAGGAGTCCGCTGTGCACACCGTATTCTATGTATCCGATGGCACCGCCATCACCGCCGAGGTGTTCGGCCATGCAGTGTTGAGCCAGTTTCCGCTGGTCTTCGAACAGGTCACTATTCCCTTCGTGGAGACCCTGGAAAAGGCGCGCCAGGTGCGGGCTCGCATCGATGAGCAGTTTCGCCAGACCGGGGTGCGCCCCATTCTGTTTCACACCATAGTCGACCCCCTGGTACGGGAAGAGGTACTCAAGGCCCAGACCAGCAGTCACGATTTTCTCAATACCTTCGTGAGCCCCCTCGAGCAGGAGCTCGGTATCAAGGCCGAGCCCAGGCTGCACCGCACCCATGGTATGGAGAACCGCAAGCTCTACGACGATCGCATCGAGGCGGTGAACTTTGCCTTGAGCAACGATGATGGCATCACCACCAAGGAGTATGACGAGGCGGACATCATCCTCATTGGGGTCTCCCGCTGCGGCAAGACGCCGACCAGCCTCTATCTGGCGCTGCAGTTTGGCATTCGCGCCGCCAACTACCCTTTCATCGAGCAGGACATGGGTTCGCTGGTACTGCCAACCCCCCTCAAGGCCAACCGCCACAAACTGTTCGGCCTCACCATCGCTCCCCAGCGACTGCACGAGATCCGCAATCAGCGCCGCGCCAACAGTCGCTACTCCTCTCTTGAGCAGTGCGAACAGGAGCTGGCGAGCGTGGAGCGGCTGTTTCGCCAGGAGGCGATCCGCTTCCTCGACACCAGCTCCCACTCGGTGGAAGAGATCAGCGCCAAGATCCTGGAAGCAACCGGCCTTCGTCGCCAGCTCTGCTAGATAACATAAAAAAGGCAGGATAAACGCGCGTATCGACAGCCCAGTGGCAAGATAACGAAACAGAAAGACAGGGAGAAATGACGCCAGCGGGTCCGTCGGCGTCATGAGGCTCAGGGGCGAGGGCGGGAAGCTGGCTTGTTGAGCTCCCGATTGTTCATCAACATGCCATGAAAGCGCAGCAAACCATGGCGTTTGCGTACCCGTTCGCTCAACCAGCAGGCGGGAAGCAGGCCCAGCACGGCGGCGAGCGTCAGCACCATGGCGATGCTGTTCACCAGATAATCCGCCCCCTGCCATCCCCAGACCATGAGACAGGCCGCCGCCATGGTCAGCAACATGGGGGATAGCCAGACTCCCAGCCAGAGCGCTGCGAGCAGCAAGCCACCGACAATACCTTCGATCATATGAGTCCTTCCTTGAAAAACGGCTACTAGTGCATCAAATCCCCAGCAGGTCAATAACCCCAAGACCAACCGACTACAAAACCAGCAATCACTTCCAAAACCCCTTTCCAGATCATGAAAAACCTGAACATTGCCCACAAAGCAAACCAATGATGAGGAAAACAGGTGCACAAACGGTCGATTATCACTATTCTGCTCGGGTTGGTAGCCGCTACAAAAAACAGTGCGCGGCAAACCGTAACGATATTAATACGGATTTCGTCACGTTTTCGGCACAAGATGCCGCGCCTGGCACAGGAGGTGCCATGGCAGACGGGGCGCGAGACGAGTGAATTCAGCGACGTAAGGAAGGAAGAATGGATCTTCAACAAGACGGCGAAGAGCTGAAGCGCGGCCTGAAAAACCGCCACATCCAGCTCATCGCACTGGGCGGTGCCATCGGTACCGGCCTGTTCCTCGGCATTGCCGACACCATCAAGATGGCAGGCCCCTCGGTGCTGCTTGGCTATGCCATCGGCGGCTTCATCGCCTTCCTCATCATGCGCCAGCTCGGCGAGATGGTGGTGGAAGAGCCGGTGGCCGGTTCATTTAGCCACTTCGCCTACAAGTATTGGGGTGACTTCGCTGGCTTCGCCTCCGGCTGGAACTACTGGGTGCTCTATGTGCTGGTGAGCATGGCGGAGCTGACGGCGGTCGGCATCTACGTGCAGTATTGGTGGCCCGAGATCCCGACCTGGATGTCGGCGGCCTTCTTCTTCGTGCTGATCAACGCCATCAACCTCTCCAACGTCAAGGCGTTCGGCGAGATGGAGTTCTGGTTTGCCATCATCAAGGTCGTGGCTATCCTCGGCATGATAGGCTTCGGCGGTTACCTGCTGTTCTCCGGCACCGGCGGTCCCGAGGCCACGGTCAGCAACCTGTGGGCTCAGGGAGGCTTCTTCCCCAACGGCGTGGGCGGCCTGGTAATGGCCATGGCCTTCATCATGTTCTCCTTCGGCGGTCTGGAGCTGGTCGGCATCACGGCGGCGGAAGCGGATAATCCCGAGAAGAGCATTCCCAAGGCCACCAATCAGGTGATCTACCGCATCCTGATCTTCTACATTGGCGCCCTGACCGTGCTGCTCTCCCTCTACCCCTGGGGCAAGGTGGTCGAAGGCGGCAGTCCGTTCGTGATGATTTTCCATGCCCTGGACAGCAACCTGGTGGCCAACGTGCTGAACCTGGTGGTGCTGACTGCCGCGCTCTCCGTCTACAACAGCTGTGTCTACTGCAACAGCCGCATGCTGTTTGGCCTGGCCAAGCAGGGCAACGGCCCCAAGGCACTGCTCAAGACCAACAAGAGCGGTGTTCCCCTGACCGCCATCACCATCTCGGCAGCAGCCACCTTGCTGTGCGTGCTGATCAACTACCTGATCCCGGGCAAGGCTTTCGGCCTATTGATGTCGCTGGTGGTCTCCGCCCTGGTCATCAACTGGGCCATGATCAGCCTCGCCCACCTCAAGTTCCGCAAGGTCAAGGCTGCCGAAGGGGTGACTACCAAGTTCAAGGCACTGTGGAGTCCGTTTGGCAACTATCTCTGCCTCGCCTTCATGGCCGCCATTCTGGTGATCATGTACATGAACGATGGCACCCGCATCTCGGTCGAGCTGATCCCGGCCTGGGTACTGGTGCTGGGCCTGGGCTATCTGTTCAAGCAGAAGCGCCAAGAACGGATAGCCACCAATCTGGGCTAAGTCTCTCCGCTTCTCTTACGAAAATGCCGGTCACTGACCGGCATTTTTTTATGTGCTCCATCCCCCCGGCAACAGCGAAGCGGTCCATCACTCCCCTGCCTCTGGCATGCACAGCTGAGGGACGCCACCGGGCATTGCCATTTAACTTCCATGAGCAGGGACTCCATAACGACAAACCCGAGACAGGAGCCTCGGGTTTGGGGAGATCAGGATTAGTTTTGCAGTCCATCATTCCAGCAGGAAGACGGCTTCCACGTTATCTGTGATGCTGATCTGCTGCTGTTGGTAGCTATTCTCCGCCATGTCGGCGGCGGGTGCAGCGGCAGCCTTCATGGCACGGCTATATATCGGCATGGGAGAGCTGTTGCGGTACTCCACGCTGTACACCTTGCCAAGTTTCATGCCAAAGGCCTTGGCCAGAGATTCTGCCTTGCTGGTAGCGTCTGCCACCGCACCAAGACGCGCCTGCTCCTTGATGACCTGAGGCGACTTGAGGCCGTACTCAATCTGGGAGACAGATTCCAGGCCTGCCTTGAGGGCGGTGTCCATCAACTGGCTCAGCTTGTCGAGCTGGTAGAGTTTGACGGCCAACTGGCGCTGGGCTCGGTAACCCACCATCTCGGGCTGCTTGTTCTGCGGGTACTGGTATTCGGGGGAGATCACCAGATTGCCGGCCTCCACATCGCTGCGCTTGATGCCGAGGTTCTCCAGTTGACCAAAGAATGCGGCCACCTTGGTATCGACCTGCTGCTTGGCCTTGATGCCCTGTTTTTCCAGCGCGGTGACGGCAACATTGAGCGTCAGCATATCGGGCTCGGCCTTCTGCTCCGCATAGCCACTGACTACCAGATGAGGGGCTTCGGGGACCTCGATGGCAAGCAGCGGAGCACTGATAACGAGCGCAGACAGGGTAAGAAGGGGACGCCACATAGAAAAAACCTCCGTCGATTAGATGGAGGCCATTATGCCCGTCGTCGATTGGGATTCATATATCGTGCAATGGGGGAATCTGATCCAGCACCTGATTGGTCATGTCAATGTTGATGCTGATCTCGCCTGCCAGCGGGCTACCATGGCTCGCAAGCACGGGGCCTGGCCCCTGGGCACCCAGCAGCGAGTCTTCTTCGAAATGAAAGGAGTCCCACGACAGAACATGACCTTGGGATGGCAATACCGGGTCTGATGCCGTGACAACCGCCAGCGAGCTCCAGTCAAAGTCATCCCCATGACCAAGCAGATCCTGCAAGGAACTGTCGCTCAGACTCTGCAGTGAATACTCCTGTTGCCCCAGCTCGTGGCCAACCAGCACCACCATGTGGGGCAAGGGTGCGTCCTCTGCTGGCGTGAAGCTGATGCTCGATGCAGCGAAATCCACATTGAGCGCTCCCGCGACCTCACCATCCTCGCTCTCCAGATCCAGGGCGTTTATCTTGTTCCCCGTCATCGTGGCCTGATAGCCAAACCGGCCCGAACAGACGATGTTGTCCTGTCCGTCCCAGCTGTAGCGAATACCATCGATGTCGACCCAGTTGAATGGTTCCATATTTCCCTCACATCTTCGATCCTGCCTATCTTAACGCCCTTCATTCACAAGCAACAGAGGGCAGGCAAGCCTGCCCTCCATCTGCGTCATCAGGGGTGCGGATCTATCTTGAGGTTACCATCGTTAAGCAATTGCTCAATAATGGCCTGGTTTGTGGTGATGGTGCCACCATGGGTCAGATCCGGCCCCCCCTGGAACATAACCGTCAATTGCCCACCACCTGCAGTGCTGCCATTGGTATCGATAGTCAACTTGTTATTGACCGTATCAAACGTCAGATAGCTGTTGAGGGTACTGGCTAACTCACTATTGCTGGCACTGCCCGGCACATTGTCCAGTAATTGCGACAGATCCAGCACATCACCATTACTGCCCGAACCCAAGGTGAAGTCGGTTATCTTGTCCACACTGCCATCGGCCTCCCCTGCTAGCCACTTGAAGGTATCCTTGCCATCTCCTCCTGTCAGGATATCGTTGCCCAACCCGCCAATCAGTAAATTATCTGCTGTGTTGCCGATCAGAGTATCACTGCCAGATCCACCAATCGCACCTTCGATGGAGCTATAGGTATCTCCTTCTGCATCGCCCCCAGAACCGGTACCAGTGAGCAGATTGATGGTATGCGCAGCGCCGTCGTCGCTGTAATCCACCAAGTCATGTCCCCCACCGCCGGAGATCACATCATCTTGTGAGCTGCCCGCGAGAACATCATCACCGCCAGTGCCTGTCAGGGTATAACTCCCATCCCCCGATACGACGCCAATGTGGAGAGTCGAAGTGGCCGTTGTATCACCGTCTCCATCCGTTCCTTGAATGCCAAAAGACAGATCCTGATCAGCAGGCAAAATCCGTGTCGAGACAATTGCTTCCGTAAAACGCACACCTTGTCCTGATCCACTGATACCTGTAATAGTTACTACGTTGAAGCTGATCGAAGGATCAATCACCGTACTCGTACCACTCACCACCATGGTGCCCGTTTGGGTATAGAGAGGGTCGGACGGATCCAGTAGGGTGTTTACAGCAGTCCACTGTATGGTCAAAGAACCATTGATACTGTTATTGGTCAGCGTCAATTTATCGATCAACTTGGGATCGGATGTAGAAGGGTTGTCACCAGCCGCCCCCACATTATGAAACTCCATGGTGACACTCTCACCATTGCCCAGGAACTGGTTGTCGACACCAAAACCCTGGGTAGAAGAGTTCACACCATTACTGGTACCCGTAAACTCTATCCGCCCATCCGCCGTTTGTACCCATGGCTGCGGCCCTCCTGCCGTGAGATTCAACAACGAGAACGTCTCGTCACGGGCGACCTCCGAGTTGATCAGATTGAACTGATAATGCCCGTCAGCAAACACGGTCAAGGAGAACAAGCCACTCCCACTGGCGCTTGCCAACAAGGTGGTACTCAGCAAACTGCCATCCAGATTGTATGCACTGGATGAGCTATAACTCACACCAGTTATGGCTGGCCCAGTGATGTTGAAGGCAGACAGGCCATCAGCTCCCGGCTCTACATCAAAGAACCCCTTGAGGGATGTCAGTGGTTCATTTGCCATGAAACCTGACATAAAGCTGCCCAGCGTCGGCACGTCGTCCACGATGCGCACAATTAACTGGTCGCTGGCACTGGTGCCGCCCACCCCGTTCACCCCGATGGTGATGCTGTCGTCAAACCCGGTGCCCGTTGCACCCGCCTTGCTGTCGTTGTCGATGGTCCCGCTCAGGGTGTAG